>NZ_NOIW01000024.1:0-73590 GCF_002708645.1 Sphingobium sp. IP1 | reverse complement strand
GCCCAGCATCAGCCTGATGTCGGCCGACGGGCATCTGGTCGCCCGGCGCGGCGCCATCATCGACAAGCCGGTGGAGGTGGCCAAGCTGCCCGCCCATGTCCCCCAGGCCTTCATGGCGATCGAGGATCGCCGCTTCTATGACCATTGGGGCGTCGATCCGCGCGGCATCGCCCGCGCCATGTGGCACAATATCTGGTCCGATGGATCGTCGCAGGGCGGCAGCACCATCACCCAGCAGCTGGCCAAGGGCGTGTTCCTGTCGAGCGACCGGACCATGGGCCGCAAGGCGCGCGAAGCGTTGATCGCCTTCTGGCTGGAGGCCTGGCTGACCAAGGACCAGATCCTCGAACGCTACCTCTCGAACGTCTATTTCGGCGACAATGTCTATGGCCTGCGCGCCGCCTCGCTCCATTATTTCGATCGCCAGCCCGAACGGCTGACCATTCCTCAGGCCGCGATGCTGGCCGGCCTGCTGAAGGCGCCCTCGCGCCTCGCGCCGACCAGCAACCTGAAGGGTGCGCGTGCCCGCGCCGCACTGGTGACGCAGGCGATGGTCGAGGCCGGCTATATCAGCAAGGCCCAGCGCGATCAGCTCGCCCCGGCCCGCCTTGATGTCCGCGAGTCGCCGGATGCCACCAGCGGCACCTATTTTGCCGACTGGGTGCTGCCCGAAGCGCGCGACCGCGCCGGCGCCGTCTATGGCGCGCAGGAGGTGAAGACGACGCTCGACTGGCGCATCCAGCGCCTCGCCGAAGCCGCGATCCGGCGCGCGCCGCTGGGCGGGGCACAGGTGGCGCTGGTGGCGATGAAGCCGGACGGCAGCGTCGTCGCCATGATCGGCGGCAAGAATTACGAGAAGAGCAGCTTCAACCGCGCCGTGCAGGCGAAACGCCAGCCCGGCTCCACCTTCAAGCTGTTCGTCTATCTCGCCGCCTTCCGCGCCGGCATGACGCCCGACGACATGATCGAGGATACGCCGATCACCACCGGCACCTATCGCCCGGCCAATCATGGCGGCAAATATCGCGGCCGCATCACGCTGCGTCAGGCCTTTGCCGCGTCGAGCAATGTGGCGGCGGTGCGCCTGACCCAGAAGGTCGGCGTCGACAATGTCATCAAGGTTGCCCGCGATCTGGGCGTTACCGCGCCGCTGACCGAGGATCTCAGCCTCGCGCTCGGCACGTCGGAAATCCCGCTGGTGGAACTGGCCGAGGCCTATGCGTCGGTGGCGGCCGGCGCCTATCCGGTCCTCGCCCATGGCCTGCCGCCCGAGGAACAGGGCTGGTTCGACCGGCTGATGAAGCGCCAGCGCCATTTCAGCGACGACCAGCTCGAAATGATCCGCGACCTCCTGTCGTCCGCCGCCAATCGCGGCACCGGCAGCGCCGCGGCGCTGCGCACCAGCACCTTTGGCAAGACCGGCACGACCCAGGATAGTCGCGACGCGATTTTCGTCGGCTATGCCGGCGGACTGGTGACGGCGGTGTGGATCGGCAATGACGATAACGCCCCGCTGCCCGGCGGCGCGGCCGGCGGCGGTGTGCCAGCACGTATTTGGCGCAATTTCATGGCTGGCGCGATCAACGAGCCGGTCGAGAAGGTGCCCGAGGAAGAGCAGGATCCCGATCTGGTCAATGCCATCGCCAATGTCAGCGTCGAAACCGGCATCGGCAATGTCGGCGTCGGCATGGATCAGGGCGGAATGACCGTCACCATTGATGGCAACCAGCTTCGCATTCCGTCCGACCAGCCCTTGCCGCTGCCGCCGCAGGGCGTGCCCCCACCGCGGACCGCGCCGACCCAACCGCAGGAGAATGAACCGCCACAACCATGACGGCGATTTCGATGACCCGCATTTCATGGCTTCGCGCCCGCGCGAACAGGCCGTAAAATTGCGTATATTATGTAATCATACCTAGTCTTAACCTACTGACAAATCTCCATTTCCCCTGCCCATCCGATCGATGATATAGTGCGATTCCCTTCCACTTCAGAGGTCACACGATGAATGGAGCATTTGGCCGGGAAGACCATTCGACGCAGAAGGCGCTGGCGGCCCGCTGGACCATAGCCGCCGAGGCCATGGAGGCTCTGGCCGGCGCGCGCTCCCTGGATGCAGTTGTCAGCGTCCTGCGCGCCTTTGCCCGCCGCGCCGTCGGCGCAGACGGTATCGCGATCGTCCTGCGCGAAGGCGAAAAATGCTATTATATCGCGGAAGATGCCAAGGCGCCTTTA
The DNA here is from genome assembly GCF_002708645.1 of Sphingobium sp. IP1. NCBI lineage: Bacteria > Pseudomonadati > Pseudomonadota > Alphaproteobacteria > Sphingomonadales > Sphingobiaceae > Sphingobium > Sphingobium sp. IP1. Next base: position 71,355 of record NZ_NOIW01000024.1, on the reverse strand, counting down.
TGGGCCGGGCAACGCTTTCCAGCCGAGACCTGCGTGTCCGGCTGGGCGATGATGAACCAGGAAACCGCGGTGATCGCCGATATATTCGACGATGTCCGGGTGCCGGTGGACGCCTATAGTCAGACCTTCGTCCGCAGCATGATCATGGTGCCGATCGGCCGGGTCGATCCGATCGCCGCCGTGGGCGCATATTGGTCCGAGCCGGCCATGCCGACCGACAACGAGATTTCGCTGCTCGAAGCGTTGGCACGGGCAGCCTCTACCGCGCTCGAAAATGGCCGGCTCTTCGGCGCGCTCGAGTCCCTGAACGATCATCTGGACCAGCGCGTGCGCGAGCGTACGAGCGAACTGGAAAGCGCGCAGGACAAGCTGCGGCAAATCCAGAAGATGGACGTGCTGGGCCAGTTGACCGGGCATGTCGCGCACGACTTCAACAATCTGCTGACGCCGATCATCGGCGGGCTGGACCAGATCATCGCTGGCGGCCGATCCGCCGAAGCGGTCGCCCGCACCGCCAATATCGCGATGCAGGCGGCGGAAACCGCGCAGACGCTGGTCAAGCGGCTGCTGGCCTTTGGCCGTCGCCAACCGTTGCAACCAACATCGGTCAATCTTTCCGAGACGCTGGAGAATATGCAGACCTTGCTGGTCAGCACGGTCGGCCCGCAGATCATTCTCCATGTCGACGCCGCGCCGGATGTGCCGCCGGTGCGCGCCGATCGACATCAGCTGGAACTGGCCATCCTCAACCTGGTGGTCAACGCGCGCGACGCCATGCCGAACGGCGGGCAGGTCATCATTTCCGCCGAACGGTGCAAGAGCCGCCTTCCCGTGCCGCTGATCCCCGGCCAATTTGTCTGCCTGCGCATCACCGACACCGGCATCGGCATGACCCCGGCGGTCAAGGCGTCCGCGACAGAGCCCTTCTTCACGACCAAGCCGGTCGGTCATGGCACCGGCCTTGGGCTATCGATGGCCCATGGTCTGGCCGGCCAGTTGGGCGGCGCGCTGGAAATCGTCAGCGAAGTGGGCCAGGGCACGGAAATCCAGCTCTGGCTGCCGATCGAGAAACTGAAGCCGGCGGCCGTAGTGGCGGATGGCGATGGCGGCGAGATCGCAGCAACGCAAGGCAAGGTGTTGCTGATCGACGACAATGCCCTGGTCCGCCATGGCACGCGGGAAATGCTGACCGACCTTGGCTATGACGTGGTCGACATCGACAATGCCGAACTGGGGCTCAGCATGATCGCCGCCGATTTCCGGCCCGACATCGTCGTCACCGACCATATCATGCCCGGCATGACCGGCGCCGAACTGGCGCTGCGGCTGCGCGTCGACCATCCCGAAATCGCGTTGCTCATCATATCCGGCTATGAAGGCGTCGACCTGATCGCACCGGATATTCCGCGCCTTTCCAAGCCCTTCCGCCGCCAGCATCTTCAGGCCAGCATTGCGGCCGCGCAGGCGCAAACCGTGGGGCGTGCCTAGAGCCCCTGGCCGGCCGCCCAGCCGCTGGCCCAGGCCCATTGGAAATTATAGCCGCCCAGCCAGCCAGTGACGTCGACCGCCTCGCCAATGGCATAAAGCCCTGGCACCTTGGCGGCTTCCATCGTCCGCGATGACAGGCCGGCGGTGGCGATGCCGCCAACCGTGACCTCCGCCTTGGCATAGCCTTCGGTGCCGGACGGTATGAAGGACCAGCCCGCCAGCCGCTCGCCAATCTGGCGCAGGGTCTTGTCGGGCAGATTGCCAAGGTCGCCCTGCGCACCGATCCGTTCGAGCAGGGCGTCGGCCATGCGCTCGGGGAAGCGCTCGACCAGCACGCGCCGCAAGCCGGTGCGCGGGCGGTTGCGCTTCTCGGCCAGCAACCAGTCCACGCCGAGATCGGGCAGGAAATTGACGTGGATTGGCGTGCGATGTTCCCAATAGGAGGAAATCTGCAGCATCGCCGGGCCGGAAAGGCCGCGATGGGTGAACAGCGCCGCCTCGCGGAACCGGGTCTTGTTCCAGCGCACCTCGACCTCGGCCGAGACGCCCGACAGCGACTGGAACAGCGCGTCGTCCGGCCCCAGGGTGAAGGGCACCAGCGCCGGCCGGGGCTGCACCACCTTGAGATCGAACTGGCGCGCGACCTCATAGGCGAATCCGGTAGCGCCCAATTTCGGGATGGACGGGCCACCGGTCGCCAGTACCAAAGACGGCGCCGACACGATGCGATCGCCCAGTTTGACGCGGAACAGGCCAGCGCCATGGCTGATATCCGTCACAGACTGGCCCAGCGCCATGGTCACGCCGCCGGCCGTGCATTCCTCTTCCAGCATCGCCACGACCTGCTTCGCCGATCCGTCGCAGAAGAGCTGGCCCAGCGTCTTTTCATGCCAGGCAATGCCATAGCGGCCGATCAGAGTCAGGAAATCCTGCGGCGTGTAGCGGCCCAGCGCCGATTTGGCGAAATGGGGATTGGCCGACAGATAGCGATCGGCAGCGGTATGGATATTGGTGAAATTGCAGCGCCCGCCGCCGGAGATCAGGATCTTCTTGCCCGGCGCGTCGGCATGGTCGGCCAGCAGCACCCTGCGGCCGCGTTGGCCGGCGGTCGCCGCACACATCATGCCGGCGGCGCCCGCGCCCAGGATTATCGCGTCATAATCGCCCATCACCGCCCCCGCTTCATCCGCATGATCGCCTCGTCCAGCGCGGACAGGAAGCGGGATCGATCGGTCTTGGAGAAGGGCGGCGGCCCGCCGACCGGATCGCCGACCGCGCCGGCGCGCAGGTCCGCCATGATCGCCCGCACCGCGATCGCGCTGCCGATCGAAGCGCTGGTGAAGGGCTTGCCATTGGGTGCGATCACCCCGGCCCCAGCCTTGAGGCAACGATCGGCGAGCAGGATGTCGGCGGTGATGCACAGCGTATCGGCACCGGCGCGTTCGGCGATCCAGTCGTCGGCGGCGTCGAACCCGTCGCTCACCACCACGCGGCCGATCAACTCATGCGCCGGAATGCGGATCGGGCTGTTGCTGACGATGGTGACCGGCACATCATGGCGGAAGGCGACCTTGTAGATTTCCTCCTTCACCGGGCAGGCGTCGGCATCGACCAAAATGTGCATCGCCGCGCTGTCCTTTCGTTCCGGCCGTTCGCGGCGGCGATAGGCGGACAGGGACCAACGTGCAATGGGCCGGGGAAACACCCCGGCCCATCCGTAGTTAGCGCCCGACGATTTCGAGCAGATGCGGCGGGTAGCGCTCGCCCTCCACCGGGATGGCATCGGCCGCCGCGCGGATCCGAGTCAGGTCGGCATCACTCAATTCGACCTTGGCCGCGCCCAGATTTTCCTCCAGCCGATGGAGCTTGGTGGTCCCGGGGATGGGCACGATCCAGGGCTTCTGCGCCAGCAGCCAGGCGATCGCAATCTGCGCCGGGGTCGCATCCTTCTCGGCCGCAATGCCCTTGAGCAGATCGACCAGCGCCAGGTTCTTCTCTCGCGCTTCTGCGGCAAAGCGCGGCAGGCTGTTGCGGAAATCGCCTTCGGCCAGCGCCGTATCCTTGCCGATCGCGCCGGTCAGGAAGCTCTTGCCGAGCGGGCTGTAGGGCACGAAGCCGATGCCCAGTTCCTCGCAGGTTTCAAGGATGCCGTTGGTTTCCGGGCCGCGGGTCCAGAGCGAATATTCATTCTGGAGCGCGGCGACCGGCTGCACCGCATGGGCACGGCGGACCGTCGCGGCCGACGGTTCCGACAGGCCGAAATGCCTGACCTTGCCCGCGGCGATCAAATCCTTGACCGCACCTGCCACATCCTCGATCGGCACGGCCGGATCGACGCGATGCTGATAAAAAAGATCGATCACCTCGACGCCCAGCCGCTTGAGCGAGGCGTCTGCCACCGCGCGGATATTGTCCGGCCGGCTGTTGAGCGCGCCAAGACCGGCGCCGATGTCGAAGCCGAACTTGGTGGCGATCACCACCTGGTCGCGTACCGGCGCCAGCGCGGCGCCGACCACTTCCTCGTTGGTATAGGGGCCATAGACCTCCGCCGTGTCGAAGAAGGTGACACCGAAGTCGACAGCCGCACGGATCAATCTGATCCCTTCATCCTGGCTGACGGCGGTGCCATAGCCGAAGTTGAGGCCCATGCAGCCCAGGCCGATGGCCGAAACCTCCAGCCCGCTCTTGCCCAAAAGTCGCTTTTCCATAGCGGTCACTCCGATTTGATGTCCGAACGGAAGATAGGCTGTCGCCAAGCCGCGGATTAGATCATAAAAGCGGCAAGACTTTATATCTGGAGTTCATGAATGCGGCGCGAAGAGCTGGTCGACCTCAACGCCTTCCTGATGGTCGCCGACACCGGCAATTTCACCCGAGCGGCCGCGCTGCTCGGCACGTCGCAGTCCGCGCTCAGCCATACCATCAGGCGGCTGGAAACGCGGCTTGGCGTCCGCCTGCTCACCCGCACCACCCGCAGCGTCTCCCTGACCGAGGCCGGTGATCGCCTGTCCGCCACCTTGCGCCCGGCGCTCGACAGCATCGCGACCGAACTCGCCTCGCTCGGCGATCTGCGCGAACGGCCGGCCGGCACCATCCGCATCACCGCCGCCGAACATGCCAGCAACACGGTCGTCTGGCCAGCATTGCAACGGCTCTTGCCGCGCTATCCCGACATCCATGTCGAATTGAGCATCGATTCCGGCTTTGTCGACATCGTCAAGGAACGGTTCGACGCCGGCGTGCGACTGGGCGAGGCGATCGCCAAGGATATGGTGGCCGTGCGCATCGGCCCGGACCTGCGCATGATCGTGGTCGGCGCGCCCGCCTATTTCGCCAGCCGCCCGGTGCCGCGCACGCCGCAGGATCTGGCCGCGCATGACTGCATCAATCTGCGCCTGCGCAGCGCCGGCGGCCTTTATGCCTGGGAACTGGAAAAGGACGGCCATGAAATCCGGGTGCGGGTGGAGGGGCAACTGGCCTTCAACAGCATCGAGATGATCCGCCGCGCCGCCCTCGCCGGCTTCGGCCTCGCCTTCGTAATGGAGGATCAGGTGCGTGCGGATATCGACGAAGGCCGGCTGATCCCGGTGCTGGAGGACTGGTGCCCGCCCTTTGCCGGCTATCATCTCTATTATCCCAGTCGGCGCCAGCCGGCCGCTGCCTTCAGCATATTGGTCGACGCGCTGCGCTATCGCGGCCCCTAGGCCATTTTGCCGCCTTCTCCCGCGGCGATAACTGTCCTACATGGAGGGACAATGAGCGCATCCCTCTACAATAACGACATTCTTCGCCTCGCCGCGAGCATCCCGCACCACCAGCGGCTGGCCGATCCGCAAGCCAGCGTGGAGAAGCGGTCACCGACCTGCGGCTCGCGCATCACCGCCGATGTCCGCATGGCCGACGGCAGGCTTGCCGAAATGGGCCTGGACGTGAAGGCCTGCGCGCTGGGCCAGGCGTCCGCCGCATTGATGGCGGCGCAGGCGATCGGCCTGACCGCTGACGAACTGGCAGAGGCACGCGACAAGCTGGCCGCCTATCTGGCGGGCGAGAGCGAGGATCTGGATTTCTGGCCCGGTCTTGCCGTGCTGGCGCCGGCCCGCGGCTATCCTGCGCGCCATCCCTCGATCCGGCTCGGTTTCGAAGCGATCGCCGAAGCCGCGCGGATGGCGGACGCCTGATGCCGGTTGCCGAAACCGCCATGTCGGCCACCGACGTCCTCCTGTCCGAAGGCGTGATCCTGCTCGGCGTCGCCGTCGCCTTCGTCCTGCTGTTCCGCCGCTTCGGCCTGGGTGCGGTGCTGGGCTATCTGGTCGCCGGCGCCCTCGTCGGCCCGCAGGGGCTTGGTCTGGTCGGTGGCGCGGAATCAAAGCTAGCGATTGCAGAAATCGGCATCGTCCTGCTGCTCTTTCTCGTCGGCCTTGAACTCCATCCCGCGCGCCTGTGGCGACTGAAGCGCGACATCTTCGCGCTCGGCCTGGCGCAGGTCGTGCTGTGCGGCCTCGCCCTCATCGCCATCATCTTCTATTCGACCGGCTTCACCTGGGGCGCGGCGATCGCACTCGGCCTGCCGCTCGCCCTCTCCTCGACCGCGCAGGTGCTGCCGAGCCTCAAATCCAGCGGCCGCATCAACTCGCCCTTTGGCGAGAAGGTCTTCTCGATCCTGCTGTTCCAGGATCTCTCGATCGTTCCGCTGATTACCATCGTTGCCGCCCTGTCCCGCAATCCGGCCGACGCGGGCGGCCCGCCCGGATGGGTGCTGGCCGGCTATACCGTCGCCGCGATCGCCGGGCTGGTGCTGGCCGGCCGCTTCATCCTGCGACCGTTGCTCAATCTGGTCGGTCGGCAGGGCGAGCGCGAACTGTTCGTTGCAGTCGGCCTGTTCACCGTGCTGGCCGCCGCATCTGTGATGCACAGCCTGCATCTCTCGACCGCGCTTGGCGCCTTCGTCGCGGGCGTGATGCTGGCCGACTCGCCCTATCGCCACGAAATCGAATCCGACGTCGAGCCGTTCCGCTCCATCCTGCTCGGCCTCTTCTTCCTGGCCGTCGGCATGGTGCTGGACCTGCGCGCCGTCGCCGCCAATCCCCTGTTCGTCATCGGCATGGCGGCGATGCTGGTGGCCGCCAAGACCGCGATCATCGCCCTGCTCGCCCGGCTGTTCGGCATGGCCTGGCAACAGGCGCTGAGCGCCGGCCTGCTACTCTCCCAAGGCGGTGAATTCGGCTTCGTCCTCTTCGCCCAGGCGCAGAATGCCTATCTGATCGCACCGCAGGCGGCGAGCCTGTTCAGCGCGATCGTCACCTTCTCCATGGCGACCACGCCCTTCCTGATGCTGTTTGCCCGCCGCTTCGAATTCGCCCAGCCCAAGGATCGCGACGACCTGCCGGGGCCGGAGGATGCGCCGCGCGGCAGCGCCATCATCGTGGGCTATGGCCGGTTCGGCCAGACCGTGGCCCAGATGCTGATGGGCCATGGCTTCGGCGTGGTGCTGATCGACAAGAAGCCTGCCCAGATCGAGGTGTCGAGCCGCTTCGACATGAAGGTCTATTATGGCGACGGCACGCGGATCGACCTGCTCCGCCGCGCCGGTGCCGACGAAGCCCGGCTGATCGCCTTCTGCATCGACGATCCCTCGCTGGATGGACGCGTGCTACAACCCATTGCCGAGGCTTTCCCCCAGGCCGCGCTGATGGCGCGCGTGTTCGATCGTCGCCAGATCCTGGCGATGCAGGATATCGAACTGGCCGGCGTGGTGCGGGAAGTGTTCGAATCGGCCATCTGCATGGGCGTCCAGGCGATGCAGACGCTGGGCGTGCCGCCCGAAGAGGTCGAGGAAGTCGAGCGCCAATATCGCGAGAATGACGGCCAGCGCCTCGCCCTGCAGATCGAGCATGGCAATCTGCTGGCGGCCAAGGATCTGATGTACCGCCCCGGCCGGGGCATGCGCCTGCGCGCGCGCGGAGATGGAGAAGAAGCATGATCGCCATTCTGGCCGCCCTGTCGGCAGCGCTTGCCATTGCTGCCGGTGCATTCGGCGCCCATGGCGCCGCCAGCCCGCAGGCGGCGGAGTGGCTGCGCACCGGGGGCCTCTATCAGCTCATCCATGCCGTCGCCGTCCTGACGATCATGGGCATCACGCGCGGCGGCGCCCTGTTGCTGCTGATCGGCGCGGCGATCTTTGCCGTCAGCCTCTATGCCATGGCACTGGGCTGCGCGCGCTGACGCCGATCGGCGGCGCGATGATGATCGGCGGCTGGCTCTGGGCGGCGCTTGCCTATTGGCAGCGCGGCTGAGCCAGCCACTTGCCGCCGCAGTTGGACACGCCTAGATAATCGCCATGGCAGATCATTCGCACCATCATCATCAGGAACCCACCGGCAAGAAGCTGGCCGACGCGGCGCAGGCTACGCTGGAGGCGAAGGATGAGCAGTGGACGCCGATGCGCGCGGCCATCTTCGACGCGCTGGCGGCCGAGGAAAAGCCGGCATCGGCCTATGATATCGCCGACACCGTGTCCAAGGCGCGCGGCAAGCGGGTCGCACCCAACAGCGTCTACCGCATCCTCGACCTGTTCGTGGCGAACAATATCGCGATGCGGGTGGAAAGCGCGAACGCCTATATCGCCAACGCGCATCCCGGTTGCCATCATGACTGCATCTTCCTGGTCTGCGACAGTTGCGGCCAGGTGACGCATATCGACAATGATCCCATCACCGGATCGCTGCGGTCGGTGGCGGAAAAGGCCGGCTTCGCGCCGGTGCGTCCGGTGATCGAGGTGCGCGGCACCTGCAGCGCCTGCCACTGACGGGCGGTTCATGACCATCATCGAATGGGTCGCAGCGGCGCTCGGCCTGATCAATGTCGTGCTGGTGGCGCGCCGTTCGCTGTGGAACTATCCGTTCGGCATCGCCATGGTCGCGCTTTATTTCTTCGTCTTCTTCGAAGCGAAGCTCTACAGCGACGCGCTGCTGCAGATCTTCTTCCTGGTGATCAACGCCTATGGCTGGTGGAACTGGCTGCATAGCGAGAAGGTCGCCGATGGCGGCATAGCGGTGGTCCGCCTCGGCACGCCGGCCCGTCTCGCCTGGATCGGGGGCACGGCGCTCGCCAGCCTGGCCTGGGGCATGGGCATGGCCCGCTTCACCGATGCCGCCGCGCCCTTCGCCGACGCCATGATTGCCGGCATGAGCGTCGCCGCACAGATATTGCAGTCGCAGCGCAAGGTCGAAAGCTGGATGCTGTGGGTGGCGGTCGACGCCCTTGCCACCGGCCTGTTCTGGAGCCGCGGCCTGATCGCGACGTCGATCCTCTACGCCATCTTCTTCTTCATCGCGCTATGGGGGCTGATCGCCTGGCGCCGCACGATGGACCGGGCACCGGCATGACCCGCGGCTTCCTGCTCGGCAAGTTCATGCCGCCTCATGCGGGGCACCAGATGCTGATCGACAGCGCCCGGGCGATGGTGGACGACCTCACCATCCTGGTCTGCTGGCTGCCGGACGATCCGATCCCCGGCCTGCTGCGGCTGCAATGGATGCGCGAACTGGCGCCGGGATGCCGGGTCATCGGCCATGACGCCGTCGTGCCGCAGGCGCCTGAAGACTCCGCCGACTTCTGGCCGATCTGGCGCGCCATCGTGGCACAGGCTCATCCCGAGCCGATTGACTTGCTGTTTGCGGGCGAAGCCTGTGGGCTGCGGCTCGCGCAGGAAGTGGGCGGCCGCTTCGTGCCGCTGGGCGCCCGCATCCTGGGCGCGGACCAGGACGGACTGGGCGGCCTGTCCGCCAGCGCCGTGCGTGCCGACCCCTGGGGCCAGTGGCGCTGGATCGCGCCGCCGGTCCGCGCGCATTTCACCCGGACGATCGTGCTGCATGGCGTCGAAAGCACCGGCAAGTCGGTACTGGCCGAACGGCTCGCCCGGCATTTCGACACGATCTGGGTGCCCGAATATGGCCGCGCCCAGGCTGAAGTTCACAGTGTCGATATGGACGAGGCCGACCTGCTGCTGATCGGCGCGGCCCAGTCCGCGACGATTGCCGCCGGCCGGCGGCTGGCGAACCGTCGCCTGTTTGCCGACACCGACGCGCTGATGACGGCGGCCTGGGCCGAGATGATGATCGGCCATGCGCCCGACGCGCTGCTCGCCTACCCGAAGGCCGACCTCTATCTGCTGATGGAACCCGATGTCGCTTGGATAAACGATGGCACGCGCATCTATGGCGACGATCCGGTGCGGGCGCGATTTGCCGATATCAGCCGGAACGTGCTGATCGACAACGGCGTTAACTGGGCTTCGGTCGGCGGGGATTGGGACAGTCGTTTCACCCGCGCCGTTTCCCTGATTGAAGATTTGGCGCCGCCCTGCATGACGTCAGGGTTCGACTTGGCGCAGGAAAGCGAGTAGGCAGTTCCCCATGTCCAATCCGTCCACGCCGTTGCTCGACACCGTCAATATCCCCGCCGACCTGCGCAAGCTGCAGCCCGACCAGCTCCGCCAGCTGGCCGATGAGTTGCGCGCCGAAACCATCGCCGCCGTCGGCGTGACCGGCGGCCATCTGGGGTCGGGCCTGGGTGTCGTGGAACTGACCACCGCCATCCATTATGTGTTCGACACGCCCAACGACAAGCTGGTCTGGGACGTCGGCCACCAATGCTATCCGCACAAGATATTGACCGGGCGGCGTGATCGCATCCGCACCCTGCGCCAGGGCGGCGGCCTCAGCGGTTTCACCAAGCGCGCCGAATCCGAATATGATCCCTTCGGCGCGGCGCACAGCTCGACCTCGATCAGCGCGGCGCTGGGCTTTGCCGTCGCCAACAAGATGCAGGACAAGCCCGGCAAGGGCATCGCCGTGATCGGCGACGGCGCCATGTCGGCCGGCATGGCCTATGAGGCGATGAACAATGCGCGCGAGGCCGGCAACCGTCTGGTCGTCATCCTCAACGACAATGACATGTCGATCGCCCCGCCGGTCGGTGGCCTGTCCGCCTATCTCGCCCGGCTCGTGTCGAGCCGCGAGTTTCTGGGCCTGCGCGACATGGCCAAGAAGCTGGCGCGCAAACTGCCCCGCCCGCTGCACAAGGCGGCCAAGAAGACCGACGAGTTCGCGCGCGGCATGGCGACCGGCGGCACCCTGTTCGAGGAACTGGGCTTCTATTATGTCGGCCCGATCGACGGCCATAATCTCGAACATCTGATCCCGGTGCTGGAAAATGTCCGCGATGCAGCCGAAGGGCCGTGCCTGATCCATGTCGTGACCCAGAAGGGCAAGGGCTATGGCCCGGCCGAAGCGGCCGCCGACAAATATCATGGCGTGCAGAAGTTCGACGTCATCACCGGCACCCAGGCGAAGGCCCCTCCGGGGCCGCCCAGCTACACCAATGTCTTCGCCCAGGCGCTGATCGCCGAGGCCGAGCGCGACCCGCGCGTGTGCGCGATCACCGCCGCCATGCCGTCGGGCACGGGGCTCGACAAGTTCGAGTTGGCCTTCCCCGACCGGACCTTCGATGTCGGCATCGCCGAACAGCATGCCGTGACCTTCGCGGCGGGCCTCGCGGCGCAGGGGATGCGCCCCTTCTGCGCCATTTACTCCACCTTCCTGCAGCGCGCCTATGACCAGGTGGTGCATGATGTCGCGATCCAGAACCTCCCCGTGCGCTTCGCCATCGACCGCGCCGGTCTGGTCGGCGCCGACGGCTCCACCCATGCCGGCAGCTTCGACGTCACCTATCTCGCCAGCCTGCCCAATTTCGTCGTGATGGCCGCGGCCGACGAGGCGGAACTGACGCACATGGTCCATACCTGCGCCATGCACGACAGCGGGCCGATCGCGGTCCGCTATCCGCGCGGCAACGGCACCGGCGTCGCCATGCCGGAGGTTCCCGAAGCGCTGGAGATCGGCAAGGGCCGCGTCGTGCGCGAAGGGCGCCAGGTCGCGATCCTGTCGCTCGGCACCCGGCTGGAAGAAGCGATGAAGGCCGCCGACACGCTGGAGGCCAAGGGCCTGTCGGCATCCGTCGTCGACCTGCGCTTCGCCAAGCCGCTGGACGAGGCGTTGATCCGCCGGATGCTGACCACCCATGAGGTGGCGGTGACGATCGAGGAAGGCTCGATCGGCGGCCTTGGCGCCCATGTCCTGACGCTGGCGAGCGACCTTGGCCTGACCGACAATGGCCTCAAGATCCGCACCATGCGCCTGCCCGACATCTTCCAGGATCAGGACAAGCCCGAACAGCAATATGCCGACGCGCGGCTGGATGCCGATGCGATCGTCGACACGGTGCTGACGGCGCTGCGCCACAACAGCGCCGGGGTGGAGGAAGCGCGGGCCTGAAGGTCCGCGCTGGACCTCCTCACCCAACTGCCCTAGCCTGCCTTCCGCTGGACCATGTCCGGGAGAAGGCGGTTGGGCAGAGCATTGCCGGGTCGACATCATCGCTGGCTGCTGCTCCTGCCGCTGCTCGCTGCCTGTTCGGAGAAACAGGTGGTAGAACCGCCGCCGCGCGCCAATGATCCCGTGCCGGCAACCAGCGCATCTTCCATCATCAGCGTTCCGGTGGAAATCGACCGCGCCCTGATTGCCCAGGCGATCGAACGCGCCATGCCGCGACAGCTTTGGCGGATCGACCGGCCAGGCACGCGCTGCGTCCAGCCCAAGCGGGTCAAATTGTTCGGCAAGCAGATCAAGGTGACGCCGCCGATCGACTGCCACATCATCGGTGAAGTCACGCGCGGGCCGATCCGCCTGCGCGGCAATGGCCGCGACCTGATCGCTGACATCCCGATCCATGCGCAGGTCAGCGCCCGCGATGTCGGCGGGCTGCTGAAAGGCGAGACCGCCACCGGCGACGCCATGGCCCATGCCCGACTTCAGCTCGGCATCGATGACCAGTGGCGCCCCCACGGCACGCTGAAGCTCAGCTATGACTGGACCCAGACGCCCGGCATCGATTTCCTCGGCCAGCGCATCACCTTCGCCGACAAGGTCGACCGCAAGATCGCGCCGGTTCTGCGCGACCTCGAACGACAATTGCCGCACGAACTGGCCAAGCTCGACCTGCGCAGCAAGATCGAACGGCTGTGGCGCGCGGCCTTTACCAGCCTTTCGCTCAACGACCATGATCCGCCGGTATGGATGCGCATCACGCCGCAACGCTTCCTGTTCGACGGCTATGGCAACAGCGGCGCCCAACTGCGCTTCCGGCTGGGGATCGAGGCGCTGACCGAAACCGTGGTCGGCGACCGGCCGGTCGATCCGCAACCGACCGGACTGCCATCACCAGCGCGTACGCCGATCAATGATGCGCTGCATTTCTTCCTGCCGGTGCGGGCCGACTATGCCCAGCTGGAGCCGGTCATCCTGCGCGCCCTGCACAAGCGCGCCGCGCGTCCGTTCGAACTGCCCAAGCTGGGCTCGATCATCGCGCGGTTCGACAAGCTGGTCGCCTATGGCACGACGGGCAACCGCATTGCGGTGGGCGTCACGCTCGCGGCGCGTCCGGCAAGCGGCAAGGTAGGAGACACCCATGGCACCGTCTGGCTGACCGCCCGCCCCGTCAACCAGCCCAATTCGGCATTGGTCCATTTCGAGGATTTGCAGGTGACCGGCACCAGCGACGGGATCGGCGGCGACATCCTGATCGCGCTGGCCGGCAGTCCTGCCTTTTCCGCCGCCATCGCCGGCGCGCTCAGCCAGAATTTCAGCCATGATCTGGAGGATTTGAAGGGCAAGATCCGGCGCGCCATCGGCGACCGCAAAACCCCGCATTTCCGCATCCGCACCAATTTGGACAGCACGGAAATCGGCCAGATTAATGCCCACGGTCAGGGCCTGTATCTGCCGGTGCGGGCAACCGGACGGGCCTCTATCCGCTACGCCGGCGGGCCGCTATAGAGCAACCATATAGTTGCACATACCAGTCGGAAGGCGCATATAGGCAATCAGGAGGTTGCCTATCATGACCGACAGCATCATCAAGACGATCGATATCGCCGCACCGATAGAACGGGTATGGGACGCCCTGACCGACCATGCGCAATTCGGCACCTGGTTCCGCGTCGCGCTCGACCAGCCCTTCGCCATCGGCCAGCCCTCGACCGGACACATGACCTATCCGGGCTATGAGGATTATCGCTGGGAAGCGCGGGTCGTGGCGATCGAGCCGATGACGCGTTTTGCCTATGAATGGCCTGCGACCGGCGGCGACAAGGCGCTGATGGAGAGCGGCGTGCCGGTCCCCGAATGGACGCTGGTGGAGTTCGTGCTGGAACCGATCGACGGCGGCACCCGCCTGACCGTCACCGAAAGCGGGTTCGATGCGGTGCCCGAACCGCGCCGGACCAATGTCATGCGCGACAATGACGGCGGCTGGGCGGAACAGGTGAAGAATATCCGCGACCATGTCACCGGCTGAGATTTTCGCCGCACTGGGCGATCCCACGCGCCTCAGCCTCATCGCACGGCTGGGCGACGGCAATTGGCGCTCGATCGTGCAACTGGGCGAAGGCCTGCCGATCAGCCGTCAGGCGGTGGCCAAGCATCTGGATGTGCTGTACGGCGCCGGGCTGGTGCGCAGGCGCAAGCAGGGGCGGGAAGTGCATTTCGCGCTGCGCCGGGAAGCGGTTGCGGCGGCGCAGGACTGGCTCGGCCGGGTCGGCGCGCAATGGGATGGCACGCTCGCCCGGCTCAAGGCCTTTGCGGAAGGGGACGATCAGACGCCCCCTTCCCCCTAGATTATTGCTGCGGCGGGGTCGTCTGCGTGCCGGTGGCGGCGCGGGCGTCCTGGCCGTCGCCTTCGGGCGCAGCGATGATGTCGCGGGTGGTGGCGCCCTTGTCGACCACTTCGGTACCCGGATCACCTGCCTGCGAGCGGATGCCGGCGGCGGCCGTGCCACGGCCGGCCGAGTTCAGCGCCGCGCTTTCCGATGCGCTGCGCGGGGCCGGACCGCCGAACAGCGCTTCCTGCGCGGCGCGGCTCGAATCGACCGTGGCAGCAGCCGGGGTGCCCGGCGCGGGCGGAACCAGCGCGAAATCGGGCGGCACGACCAGCGGCGCCTGGCGCGTCACAGCGAACTCGTCGGGACGGCCACGATTGAGCAGGCCGTTACCACCGCCGCCGCACGCCGACAGGGTTGCAACAAGGCCGGCGGCGAGGATCAGTTTACGCATTACTTCAGGGTCTCCGTCTTTGCGCCCTTCTCGCGCAGCAGCAGCGCCCGCGCAAGCAGGATCAGCACGCCGAACGTGATGGCCGCGTCGGCCAGGTTGAAAATCAGGAAGGGGCGCCATTCGCCGAAATGCAGGTCGGCATAGTCGACGACATAGCCCAGCCGCATCCGGTCGACGATATTGCCGATCGCGCCACCCAGCACCAGGCCGAGCGCCGCGACGTCCGACCGCGCCTTTTCGCGCCACATCCACACCCCCACGAAGCCGGCGATCAACATGGTCATGCCGACCAGCATCCAGCGCATCGTGTCGTTGTCGGCATGGAAGAAGCCCATCGACACGCCGCGATTTTCCAGCCAGCGCAGGCGGAAGAAGGGCAGTATCTCGATCCCCGCATCCGCCCGGCTCTGCAGCGCGAGCGGATAGGTGACGGTATATTTGACCAGTTGGTCGAGCGCGAGGGTGACGATCGCGACCGTCAGCCCCAGCGGGCGATGGTTGATGGCACTCATGCCTTCAACACCTCATCACAGCGATTGCACAGCGTGCCATCTTCCTCGACCTCGGGCAGCAGGCGCCAGCAGCGGCCGCACTTGTGCCACTCGCTGGGCTTGACGATGATGCCGTCGCCCACGCCCATCTCGATCCGGGCGACGATGGCGATTTCGGCGAAGTTCACACCGTCGCTGGGCAGCATTTCGCCCATGGTGACATCGGCCTCCAGGCTGGAGCGGATCACCTTCTCGCGGCGGAAGGGCTCGATCGCCTCGTTGACCTGCTCGCGCTGGTCGCGCAGCTCCGCCCATTTGTCGTTCAGATGATTGTCGATCCAGCGATGGTCGACCTCCGGCCATTCCAGGAAATGGACGCTATCCTGGTCACTTGGGAAGCGGCTCTGCCATACTTCCTCAGCGGTGAAGGGGATGATCGGCGCGACATAGCGGACCAGCGCATGGAACAACGTATCCAGCAAGGTGCGATAGGCGCGACGCTTGGGATCCGACTTCGCATCGCAATAGAGGCAATCCTTGCGGATATCGAAGAAGAAGGCGCTGAGGTCGCTGTTCGCGAAATCGAAGATCGCGCGGGTGTAGCGGCTGAATTCCAGCCAGTTCTCGCTCTTCGCCGCCTTGTCGACCACCGCGCGCAGTTCCGCGTCGAGCTGGGCCAGACGGTGGAGCATATAGCGCTCCAGCTCCGGCATCTCGGCGTAGGACACCGCCTCGCTCTCATCATAGTCGGACAGGGCGCCGAGCATGTAGCGGAAGGTGTTGCGCAGCTTGCGATAGGCGTCGGACGAGCCGGCCAGCACTTCCTTGCCGATGCGGACGTCATCGAAATAGTCGGTGCTGGCGACCCAGACGCGCAGGATGTCGGCGCCGCTTTCGGCCATGATCTTGAGCGGATCGACGACATTGCCAAGGCTCTTGGACATTTTCTTGCCCGAGCCGTCGAGCGCGAAGCCATGGGTCAGCACCGCCTTGTAGGGCGCCTGACCGCGGGTGCCGCAGCTTTCCAGCAGCGAGGACTGGAACCAGCCGCGATGCTGGTCCGACCCTTCGATATAGAGGTCGGCGCGCGTGCCCTCGCCATAGCGGCCCTCGACCACGAAACTGTGGGTCGAGCCGCTGTCGAACCAGACGTCGAGAATGTCGTTCACGACCTCATAGTCATTGAGGTCATAATCGGGGCCGAGCAGCGCCTGATGATCGGCGCCGAACCAGGCGTCGGCACCAGCGCCCTTGAACGCCTCGATGATGCGGGCATTGACTGCCGGATCAACAAGATAATCGCCAGTCTTGCGATGAACATAGAGCGCGATCGGCACGCCCCAGGCGCGCTGGCGGCTGATCACCCAGTCGGGGCGCCCCTCCACCATCGAGCGGATGCGGTTGGTCGAACGCTCCGGCACCCAGCGCGTATGCTCGATCGCGTCGAGCGCGACTTCACGCAGGGTCGGACCGTTGCTGCTGACGATCGGGGTCGGCATCACGCCGCCATCGACATCGGCCACCACGCCGTCCTGCGGCTTGTCCATCGGGATGAACCATTGCGGGGTGCAGCGGAAGATGATCTTCGCCTTGGAGCGCCAGCTATGCGGATAGCTGTGCTTGAAATCGTCCGACGCGGCGAGCAGCGCACCCGCTTCACGCAAATCGGTGCAGATCGGGCCATCCTTGCCGACGAACTTGGGGTTGATGACCGAGCCCTGCCCGCCCAGCCACAGCCAGTCGGCGCGATACTTCCCGTCACCCTCGACCGCGAAGACGGGGTTCAGGCCGTTCGCCTTGCACAGCGCGAAATCGTCTTCGCCATGGTCGGGCGCCATATGGACAAGGCCGGTGCCCGCATCGGTCGTGACGAAATCGCCCGCGAGGAACGGACGCGGCTTGGCAAAGAAGCCGCCGAGCGCGTGCATCGGGTGACGCGCGACGGCGCCGGCGAACAATTCTTTGCCCGGCGCCCATTCGGAGCGTTCAGTAACTTCAATGCCGGTCCGCGCAATGAAGGATTCCGCCAACTCCTTCGCGACAACATATTTCCGGTCTGCGACCAGAATTACATATTGGATGTCTTCTCCGTACGCGAGCGCTTGATTTACCGGGATCGTCCACGGCGTCGTGGTCCAAATGACGGCATAAGCACCAACCAAACCCTCGAGCCGCGCTTCCACGATCTCGAACGCCACGTCGATCTGGGTCGAGGTGATGTCCTCATATTCCACTTCCGCCTCGGCCAGCGCGGTCTTTTCGACCGGGGACCACATGACGGGCTTGGCGCCGCGATAGAGCTGGCCGCTTTCCGCGAACTTCAGCAGCTCGCCGACGATCGTCGCTTCGGCGTCGAACTTCATGGTGAGATAGGGATCGGCCCAGTCGCCCATCACGCCCAGGCGCTTGAACTGCTCCTTCTGCACGTCCACCCATTTGTCGGCATAGGCGCGACACTGGGCGCGGAACTCGGACGCGGGCACCTCGTCCTTGTTCAGCTTCTTCTTGCGATATTCCTCCTCGATCTTCCATTCGATCGGCAGGCCGTGGCAGTCCCAGCCGGGGACATAGGGCGCATCCTTGCCGAGCAGCGACTGGCTGCGGACGATGATGTCCTTCAGCACCTTGTTCATCGCATGGCCCATATGGATGTCGCCATTGGCGTAGGGCGGGCCGTCATGCAGGATGAAGCGTTCGCGGCCGGCGCGCTTCTCGCGCAGCTTGCCGTAAAGGTCCATCGCCGCCCAGCGCGCGGCAATCGCCGGTTCCTTCTGCGCGAGGCCGGCCTTCATCGGGAAGTCGGTGACGGGAAGGAAGACGGTGCTTTTATAATCGGGCTGGTCGGTCATATGGGGTCCGGCAAATTAAGCAAATCCGTTCGTCCTGAGTAGCCATTGAGCGAAGTCGAAATGGCGTATCGAAGGATGAATGCTTCGATACGGGTCTTCGACAGGCTCAGCCCCTACTCAGCACGAACGGGTGAGGTCAGGGGGCATTAAGCGAGGTAAGGCGTTCCCGCAAGGATTTGCCGTGCGTCGTCGCAGTCGCGTGCGATCTGCGCGATCAGCGGGTCGAGGCCATCATATTTCGCCTCCGGCCGGAGATAGTGGATCAGCTGCACTTCGATGCTCTGGTCGTAGAGGCTTTCGGCGAAATCGAAGAAATGCGGCTCCAGCAGCAGCTTGGGCGGATCGAAGGTCGGGCGAATGCCGAGATTGGCGGCGCCGTCTAGCACCCGGCCATCGGCCAGCAGCCCGCGCACGGCATAGATGCCGAACGCCGGGCGCAGATAGGGGCCAAGGTCGATATTGGCGGTCGGGAAGCCGATGGTGCGGCCCAGCTTGTCGCCGTGCTGGACCATGCCCTGGATCGTGAAGGGGCGCGTCAGCAGGCGGGTGGCGGTGGCGCAATCACCGGCTTGCAATGCGGCGCGGATGCGGCTGGAGCTGATAACTCCCTCCGCGTCCATGACCGGTGCGACCGCTTCGGCCGGCAGGCCCAGTTCGCCGAAGCTGGCGATGGTGCCGCTGCGACCCTTGCCGAAGGTAAAATCCTCGCCCGTGACGACGGCGGCGACGCCCAGTTGCTCCATCAGCAGGCGGACATAGCCGGCCGGGTCAAGCGCGGCGAGTTCACGGGTGAAGTCGAACACCAGCATCGCGTCGGCGCCGGCGGCGGCGAACAGCGCCTGGCGCTGGTCCAGCGTGGTCAGGCGGAAGGGTGGTGTATCGGGTTGGAACAGACGCATGGGATGGGGATCGAAGGTGGCGACGATCGCCGGCCGCCCCTCCGCCCGCGCACGCGCGATCGCGCGGCAGACCACCGCCTGATGGCCGGCATGAAAGCCGTCGAAATTGCCAAGCGCCATGACGCCGCCGCGCAGATGCGCAGGGATCGGGGCATTGCTGGTAAGCCGCTCCATGGCCGGGGCTATAGGGTGACACACAGGGCGTGGCAATTGGCGATCATGTCCACACATCCCTGTCGTCATTGCGAGCGTAGCGAAGCAATCCACCGGCGCCCATGGATTGCTTCGCTGCGCTCGCAATGACGGAAGATTTACGGGCGACGGCCGAACGTCACGAAGCTGTAGGCCGGGCGCCCGTCCAGCGCGGGATGATCCGCGCGCGCCGTTTCGCGCCAGTCCGCCGGATCGGGATAGCCGATATGGGTGTCACCTTCGGCGTCAACATGCACCTCGGTCAGTTCGATCCGGTCCGCATGGTCGAGGAACAGGCGATAGATTTCCGCGCCGCCGATCACCATCAGCACCGACGCGTCGGCCAGTGCGATCGCGGCATCGACATCATGGGCGACCTCCGCCCCCTCGCCCGTCCAGTCCCGGTCGCGGGTCAGCACGATATGGCGACGGCCGGGCAGCAGGCCGGGCAGGCTGTCGAACGTCTTGCGCCCCATCAGCATCGGATGGCCAGAGGTCAGCGCCTTGAAATGTTTGAGGTCAGCCGGCAACCGCCAGGGCAGGTCGCCATCCCGGCCGATCACGCCATTGTCGGCGCGGGCCAGGATCAGGACGATGTCGGGCTGCTCGCTCATGATCGCGCTTCCTCCGCCAAAAAATCTCGTCATTCCCGCGCAGGCGGGAATCCATCACCGAACCAAGGCAATGGGGCGAACCCGCGAGATGGATCCCCGCCTGCGCGGGGATGACGAGGTAAATAGATTAAAGCGACAACCGCGTCACATGCCCCATCTTGCGGCCCGGACGCGCCTCATGCTTGCCATAGAGGTGGAGATGATTTTCCGGGTCGGACAGGATCGCCAGCCATTCCGCCGCATCGTCGCCGATCAGGTTGCGCATCTCGACCTGCCGGGCGGCCAGGCCCGTATCGCCGAGCGGCAGGCCACAGATCGCGCGGACATGGTTCTCGAACTGGCTGGTGAGCGCACCCTCGGTCGTCCAGTGGCCACTATTATGGACGCGCGGCGCCATTTCGTTGAACACCGGGCCATCGGCACTGGCGAAGAATTCCAGCGTCAGCACGCCGACATAGTCGAGCGCATCGGCCACCTGCTTGGCGAGCGCACGGGCGGCGGGCAACTGCCCCTCGATCAGCGAACCGGCCGGCACGGTCGAGGTGGCGAGGATGCCGTCGACATGGACGTTGGCGGCCGAATCCCAGAAGCGCACCGCGCCGTCGGCACCACGCACCAGGATCACCGAATATTCCTGATCGAAGGTCACGAAGCCTTCGAGGATCGCGGGCTGGCGCTGAATCGCATTCCAGGCGCCGACCGCGTCGCCCGGCTCGTTGATCCGGGCCTGGCCCTTGCCGTCATAGCCCATGCGGTTGGTCTTGAGGATCGCGCGGCTGCCGATCGTCTCGATCGCGGTTTCCAGGTCGTCCAGGCTGTCGACCGGCGCGAACGGCGCGGTCAGGCCGCCCAGATCGGCGACGAAGCGCTTTTCGGCGAGGCGATCCTGCGCGATGCGCAGCGCGCCGGCGCCGGGGCGGACCAGCCCATGGCTCGCCAGCACCTCGACCGCCGACGGATCGATATTCTCGAACTCATAGGTGACGACGTCCACGCCCTCGGCAAAGGCGGCGAGCGCGGCGGCATCCTCATAGGCGCCCTGGGTCCAGCTCGGCGAGACATCGGCGGCGGGACCGCTTTCCTCGGGCGCGTAGATATGGGTGCGATAGCCAAGCTGGGCCGCGGCCATGGCGATCATCCGGCCGAGCTGGCCGCCGCCAAGGATACCGATGGTGGCGCCGGGGGCAATGGTCGTCATGATCGGGATCAGTCCTCGACGGTTTCGGCGACGGCGTCGGTCTGGCGCGCACGCCATTCGTCCAGCCGCTGCGCCAGAGCATCGTCATGCGTCGCCAGGATCGACGCGGCGAGCAGGCCGGCATTGATCGCGCCGGGCTTGCCGATCGCCAGCGTGCCGACCGGGATGCCGCCGGGCATCTGGACGATGGAGAGCAGCGAATCCATGCCCTTCAAGGCCTTGGACTCCACCGGCACGCCCAGCACCGGCAGGCGGGTCATCGATGCGGCCATGCCGGGCAGATGGGCGGCCCCGCCGGCACCGGCGATGATGACCTTGAGGCCCCGGCCGGCTGCGCTGGTGGCATAATCATAGAGGCGCTGCGGGGTGCGATGGGCGGACACGACCTTGCACTCATGGGCGACGCCCAGCGCTTCCAGCGTCTCGGCGGCATGACGCATCGTCTCCCAGTCGGAGCGCGAGCCCATGATGATGCCGACTTCCACTGCCCCGCTCATAAATCGCTTCCCCTGATGGGGCGGCCCACCGGCCTGCCCGGAAAGCAAAGCCCCTTAGCGGCCGGGCCGCCAAGGGGCAATGTGGTTTTCCGTATCGGCTGGGCCGAATTACCGTTCCGACAGATAATAGCGATCGGTCGCGGTCAGATCGTCGGCCAGCTCATAGACGATCGGCTGGCCGGTCGGGATTTCCAGCTCGGTGATCTCGTCGTCGGGAATGTTCGACAGATGCTTGACCAGCGCGCGCAGCGAATTGCCATGGGCGGAGATCAGCACCCGCTTGCCGGCGCGCAGTTCGGGGGCGATGCGACCTTCCCAATAGGGCAGCACGCGGGCGATCGTGTCCTTCAGGCTCTCGGTCGAGGGGATGGCGATGCCGTCATAGCGGCGGTCCTTCGACAGGTCGAACTCGCTGCCCGCTTCCAGCACCGGCGGCGGAATGTCGAAGCTGCGGCGCCAGATCTTGACCTGATCGTCGCCATGCTTGGCCGCGGTCTCGGCCTTGTTGAGGCCGGTGAGGCCGCCATAATGGCGCTCATTGAGGCGCCAGTCCTTCTCGACCGGCAGCCACAGCCGGGTCATTTCCTCCAGCGCCAGGTTCAGCGTCTTGATCGCGCGGGTCTGGAGCGAGGTGAAGCACTGGTCGAAATCCAGCCCCTTTTCCTTCATCAGCCGGCCAGCGGCGCGCGCCTCTTCCGCGCCCTTTTCTGTCACGTCGACATCCCACCAGCCGGTGAAGCGGTTTTCCAGGTTCCAGGTCGACTGACCATGGCGGATGAGGACGAGCGTGGGCATCGGGCGTGTCTCCTGCACGATAGGGGCGAAAGATGCGCCTGCCATAGCGGGCAAAATTATGGGCGCAAGCTTGTCGCGGGTCAGGACAAGCCCACATTGCAGTCAAACCGGCGATGCGATAGCTCGGGACGACCAACGGAAAAGGAACGGCGATTTGGCATTTGTGAAGGGCGCGTGGCGCATCCTGGTCGCGATCAAGGACGGACTGGTGCTCCTGTTCCTCCTGCTCTTCTTCGGGCTGCTCTATGCCGCCCTGTCCTTCTCGCCCAAGCCGGCCAAGCCGATCGGCAGCGGCGCGCTGCTGCTGGATCTGGATGGCTCGATCGTCGAGCAGCCGGCGGAGGTCAGCGCCACCGCCATCCTGTCGGGCTCGGGCGATCAGGCGAAGGAATATCGCCTGTCCGACATATTGACCGCGCTCGACGCCGCCCGCACCGACGACAAGGTGAAGGCGGTCGTGCTCGACCTCGACGATTTCACCGGCGGCGGCCAGGTCGCCATCGCCCGCGTCGGCAAGGCGCTGGACGCGGTGCGCGCCGCCAAGAAGCCAGTCTTCGCCTTTGCCACCCTCTATAGCGACGACAGCTATCAGCTCGCCGCCCATGCCAGCGAAGCCTGGGTCGATCCGATGGGCGGCGTCGCCATCGCCGGACGCGGCGGCTCCGGCCTCTATTACAAGGGGCTGATCGACAAGCTGGGCGTCAACACCCATGTCTATCGCGTCGGCACCTACAAAAGCTTCGTCGAACCCTATATCCGCGCCGACCAGTCGCCCGCCGCCAAGCAGGCCAATCAGGAACTGGCCGGCGCGCTTTGGCAGAACTGGCAGGACGACGTGACCAGGGCGCGGCCCAAGGCGAAGATTGCGGCCTATGCAGCGGATCCCGCCGCCGCCGCCAGCGCTGCCGGCGGCGACATGGCCAAGGCTGCGCTGACCGCCGGGCTGGTCGACCATCTGGGCGATCAGGACGCCTTTGAAGAGCGCGTCGCCAAGGTCGCGGGCGATCCGTCCGACAAGGACGACACCGACTATGCCGCGATCGACTATGCCGCCTATGTGAAGGCCAGGAAGCCCGCCAATGACGGGCAGATCGGCGTCCTCACCGTGGCCGGCGACATTGTCGATGGCGAGGCCGGCCCCGGCACGGCGGCGGGCGACACGATTTCCGACCTGTTGCTCAAGGCGCTGGACGAGAAGGACTTGAAGGCCCTGGTCGTCCGCGTCGATTCGCCGGGCGGATCGGTGCAGGCGTCGGAGAAGATCCGCCGCGCCATCATGGAGGCCAAGTCCGGCGGCCTGCCGATCGTCGTGTCGATGGGCAATGTCGCGGCAAGCGGCGGCTATTGGGTCTCGACCCCGGCCGACATCGTCTTTGCCGAACCCGATACCATCACCGGATCGATCGGCGTGTTCGGCATCATCCCGAGCTTCGAGGGCACGCTGGCCAAGATGGGCATCACCACCGACGGCGTGCGCACCACGCCTTTGTCGGGCCAGCCCGACATCGCCGGCGGCACCACGCCGCAATTCGACCAGATCATGCAGATGGGGGTCGAGGATATCTATCGCCGCTTCGTCGGCCTGGTTGCGCAGGCCCGGCACAAGACGCCGGCGCAGATCGACACCATCGCCCAGGGCCGCGTCTGGGACGGCGGCACCGCCCGGCAGATCGGCCTGGTCGACCGGTTCGGCGACCTCAACGACGCGATCGCCGAGGCCGCACGCCGCGCCAAGATCGATCCGGCCAAGGCCAAGCCCTACTGGATCGAGAAGCAGCCGGACAAGTTCGCCGAGTTCATCCAGTCGATCGCCGACCGCGAGAAGGACGATGCCGGCGCCCCGCGCGATCTGATCGGCCGCGAGGCGAAGCTGCAGCAGCGCTGGGCGCTGCAGGCCGTCGCCGATGTGCGCGGACTGGTCAGCGGCGCGGGCGTGCGCGCCGACTGCCTGGAATGCCGCGGCTATGGCGCGCCCAGGCCCGCAAGCCAGGCGGATGCGCGCGGATGGTTGGCATTACTGGGGACAGCCTGGCACTGACGCCAGGCCGTCACTTCCGCCCGAACAATTTCTCTATATCGCCATGGCCGAGCTTCACCCAGGTGGGCCGGCCATGGTTGCATTGGCCCGAGCGCGGGGTCACTTCCATTTCGCGCAGCAGGGCGTTCATTTCCGCGACGCTGAGGATACGGCCGGCACGGACCGAGCCGTGGCAGGCCATGGTCGCGGCGACCAGATCGAGCCGTTCCTTGAGCGACAGCGCGCTGTCATAGGCGGCAAGATCGTCGGCAAGGTCGGAGACCAGCCCCTGCACATCGCCCTGCCCCAGCATCGCCGGGGTCGCGCGCACCAGCATGGCCGAGGGACCGAAGCGCTCCAGTTCCAGGCCGAATTCCTTGAGTTCGGCGACCCGAGCCTCCAGCCGGTCGCAGGCCGGCTCATCCAGTTCCACCACCTCGGGCAGCAGAAGTGCCTGCGACGCGACACCCTGCCCCTCCATCGCGCGGCGCATCCGTTCCAGGGTCAGCCGCTCATGCGCGGCATGCTGGTCGACGATGACAAGGCCATCCTCGGCCTCGGCGACGATATAGGTGCGGGCAACCTGACCGCGGGCGACGCCCAGCGGGAAGCTGTGCCCTTCGGGTGCGGGCGCAGCGGCAGGTTCGGCCCGCGCCTGGGGCGGCGGGGTCAGGAAATTCGGCCGCCGATCCCCGACGCCCTGATAGCCAGCGGGCGAGGATGGCGCGAACTGGCTGTAGCTGGGCGGCGCATAGGGCGTGGCGGCCGCCTCGAAAATCGGCATGGCACCGATCGGCGTGGGCGACAGCGGTTCGGGCCGCCAGGCGTTGAGCGCGGCGGGATCGGCATGCTGCACGGCGCGAAAACCCTCCGCATCGAGCGCACGGCGCAGGCCCGAGACGATCATGCCGCGAATCAGCGCCGGGTCGCGGAAACGCACCTCGGTCTTGGCGGGATGGACATTGACGTCCACCTCCAGCGGCGGGACGTCGAGGAACAGGGCGACCACCGGATGGCGATCGCGCGCCAGCATGTCGGCATAGGCGCCGCGCAGTGCGCCGATCAGCAGCCGGTCGCGGACCGGGCGGCCATTGACGAACAGATATTGATGATCGCCAACGCCCCGATTGTAGGTCGGCAGCGAGGCGACGCCGGAAAGCTGCACTCCGTCCCGCTCCAGGCTGACGATGACATGATTGTCGGCAAGCTGCCGGTCGGTGAGCGCGGCGACCCGCTCCTCCCGCGCCTCGCCCGCCTGCACGCCCAGCACGCGGCGGCCGTCATGCTCGACCGAGAAGGCGACCGACGGATGGGCCATGGCGAGGCGGCGCATGACGTCGAGGCAGGCGGCATATTCCGACTTGGCCGAGCGCAGGAATTTGCGCCGCGCCGGCACCCTGGCGAAGAGCTGGTCGACGGTGACGCGGGTGCCGGGCGGCAGTGCGGCCGGCCCTTCGGCCACCAGCACGCCATTGTCGACGGTGCGGTTCCAGCCGTCGGCGCCGCGCGGCCGGCTGTCGATCGACAGGCGCGCAACCGAGGCGATCGAGGGCAGCGCCTCGCCCCGGAAACCCAGCGTCGCGACATTCTCGATCGCGTCGTCAGGCATTTTGGATGTGGCATGGCGCTCCAGCGCCAGGGCCATGTCCTGCGAATCCATGCCACAGCCGTCATCGCTGACCTCGATCCGGTCGAGCCCGCCGCTCGACAGGCGCACGGCGATGCGCGTCGCGCCGGCATCCAGCGCGTTTTCGACGATTTCCTTGAGCGCGCTGGCGGGTCTTTCGACCACTTCGCCTGCGGCAATGCGATTGACCAGATGTTCGGGCAGACGGCGTATTGACATTGATTAGTGACTAGCCCAAGCGAGCGCTTTCCGCGAGCCGCGACCCCAAAAATATTCCAGCATAGATTTGGGCGGGACGGAGCGCGGACACGAACACTGCCGTCCCGGCGCAACCGGGCGAAACAGGATGAAGCATGTCGATCTTCTCGCGCCTCTTCAAATTTTCCTCCCAGGACATGGCCATCGACCTGGGTACCGCCAACACCGTGGTCTATGTCCGTGGCCGCGGCATCGTCCTCAATGAACCTTCCGTGGTCGCGGTCGAGACGCTGAACGGCGTCAAGCGCGTCAAGGCGGTCGGCGACGATGCCAAGCTGATGATGGGCAAGACCCCGGATTCGATCGAGGCGATCCGCCCGCTGCGCGACGGCGTCATCGCCGACATCGACGTGGCCGAGCAGATGATCAAGCACTTCATCAACAAGGTGCATGGCGGCAAGCACAGCCCCTGGCGCGCGCCCGAGATCGTGATCTGCGTGCCGTCGGGTTCGACCAGCGTCGAGCGCCGCGCCATCCGCGACGCCGCCAGCAATGCCGGCGCCAGCCAGGTGTTCCTGATCGAGGAACCGATGGCCGCCGCGATCGGCGCCGACATGCCCGTGACCGAGCCGATCGGCTCGATGGTCGTCGACATTGGCGGTGGCACGACCGAAGTCGCCGTGCTGTCGCTGCGCGGCCTCGCCTACACCACCTCGGTCCGCGTCGGCGGCGACAAGATGGACGAGGCGATCGTCAGCTTCGTGCGTCGCCACCATAATCTGCTGATCGGCGAAGCCACTGCCGAGCGCATCAAGAAGCAGTTCGGCGTCGCTCAGCCGCCCGAGGACGGCGTCGGCGAGACGATCCACATCAAGGGTCGCGACCTCGTCAACGGCGTGCCCAAGGAAATCAGCATCAACCAGGGCCAGATCGCCGACGCACTGGCCGAGCCGATCAGCACGATCGTCGAAGGCGTCCGCATCGCCCTGGAAAATACCGCGCCCGAACTGGCGGCCGACATTGTCGATCAGGGCATCGTCCTGACCGGCGGCGGCGCGCTGCTCAAGGGCCTGGACGATGAACTGCGCGACGAGACCGGCCTGCCGGTCACCATCGCGGAAGATCCGCTGACCTGCGTCGCGATCGGCACCGGCCGCGCGATGGAGGATCCGATCTTCCGGGGCGTGTTGCAGACTGCCTGATCCGGGGGACATAGACGATGGCGCGGCCACCCAGCCGACGCCCCGGTCATAACCGGAAGGCGCAATATAGCCTCTTCGCCAGCTATGTGGTGGCAATGGCCGGGGCAGCGATCGCGCTGCTCCTGATCGTTGTCGCCATCTTCGATCCGACCGGCTTTGCTGCGATCCGGACAGGGACGGCGGAAATCACCCGCCCCCTGTCCACCGGCATGAAGCGGACGGTGAGCGGCGTCAGCTCGATCGACGAGGTTCTGGCCGCCTATTGGCGCGCCGGTTCCCAGAATGTCGGCTTGCGCCGTCAAGTCGAGGCCGATCGCAACCGGATCATCGAGGCGAAGGGCATCGCGCAGGAAAATGCGCGGCTCAAGAAGCTGCTGAAGCTGGTCGATGTCGACAGCAGCGCCCTGCTGTCGGCGCGCCTCATCAGCTCGTCCGCCAGCAGCGCGCGTCGCTTCGCCCGGCTCAATGCCGGCAGCTGGCAGGGGGTGCGTCCGGGCATGCCGGTGCGCGCGGCCGAGGGGCTGATCGGCCGCGTCCACACGACTACGCCCAACACCGCCGAAGTGCTGCTGCTGACCGACACGAGCAATATCGTGCCGGTGCGCCGCGCCAACGACAATGTCCCCGCCATTTCCACCGGCGGCGGCGACGGATCGCTGGAGATCCGCGCGCTGGCGGCCGGTCGCAACCCATTCAAGCCGGGCGACCTGCTGGTGACGTCGGGTATTGGCGGCATCTTCCAGCCCAATATCCCGGTCGCCGTGGTCGTCCGCGTCCAGGGCGAGATCGCCTATGGCGTGCCGCTCGCCAACCCGACCAAGGTCGATGCCGTGGTGGTGGAGCGCGCCTTCGAGCAGATCGTGACCCGCCCCGATCCGGGCGTGGCCGCGACCAGCGACCCCAATGGCCTAGCCGCCGGGAACGCCGCGACGCCATGATCGATCGCAATCTGCCGCCGGTTCCCCGCCTGGGCCGCCATCCGTCGCGCTGGCGCCTGGCGGGAACGCCGGTGGTGACCGTGATGCTGGGGTCGATGCTGACGATCCTGCCCGTCATCGCCCAGTCGCCGGCGATGCCGCCCTTCGGCCTGCTGATCCTGCTGGCCTGGCGGCTGCTGCGCCCGGAATTGTGGCGCGCCTGGGTCGGCCTGCCGCTCGGCCTGTTCGACGACATGATGAGCGGCCAGCCGATCGGCTCCGCCATGTTCCTGTGGACCGTGATGCTGATCGGCATCGACGCGATCGAGCATCGGCTCGTCTGGCGCAGCTATCGTCAGGACTGGTTAATCGCGACCATGGCGATTATCTTCTGCCTGGCCGGCGGCGTCTTCTTTGCGCGAATTACCGGCGGAGGTCCTGTGAAACTGTTGCTGGTCGCGCCCCAAATGCTCTGGACGATATTGCTCTTTCCCTTCGTCGTCCGGCAATGTGCCCGGATCGACCGCTGGCGCGTGATGGCATGAAATTCCCGACGCCCAAGCGCAAGATCGTCACCGAAGCCACCCAGAGTTTCACCTTCAGCCGCCGGGCCATGGTGGTCGGCGGGCTGCAGGGCGCGATCGGCGCGCTGCTGGTCGGCCGCATGGGCTGGATCAGCATTGCCGAGAACGAGAAATATCAGCTCCTGTCGGAAAGCAATCGCGTCAACCTGACGCTGATCCCGCCCCGGCGCGGCTGGATCGTCGATCGCAACGGCCGGCCGCTGGCCAATAACCGCACCGATTTCCGCGTCGACCTGATCCCGCAGCGGATCGTCGATGCCGAGGCGACGGTGGGCCATCTGGCGCAACTCCTCTCGCTCCAGCCCGACGATGTCGATCGGATCAAGGAGGAACTGGACAAGTCGGCCGGCTTCCGCCCGGTCCAGGTCGCCGACAAGCTGACCTATGACCAGTTCGCCGCCGTCTCCGTCCGCCTGACCGACCTGCCGGGCGTCGCGCCGAGCCAGGGCTTTTCGCGCCATTATCCCGCCGGTGCCACGGTCGGCCATCTGCTCGGCTATGTCGGCGCGGCGACCGCGGAAGACTATAAGAAGCGCAAGGACCCGCTGCTCATCACGCCGGGCTTCAAGGTCGGCAAGGACGGGCTGGAGCGCGCCTATGACGAGCATCTGACCGGCAAGCCCGGCGCCAAGCGGGTGGAAGTCACCGCGCGCGGCAAGATCGTGCGCGAATTGACGACGCGGCCCGACACGCCCGGCAATCCGATCAAGCTGACGATCGACGCGGGCCTGCAGGAATATGCCGGCCGGCGCCTCGCCACCCAGAGCGGCGCGGTGGTGGTGATCGACTGCCATAATGGCGACGTGCTCGCCTGCGCATCGATGCCCAGCTTCGACCCCAACAGCTTTTCCGACGGCATCAGCCATCTGGAATGGGAAATGCTGTCGAAGGACGACCATGTCCCGCTGCGCAACAAGGTGCTGCAGGGCCTCTATCCACCCGGATCGACGGTCAAGCCGATGGTGGCGCTGGCATTGCTGGAGGCGGGCGTATCGCCGGCCGAGACGGTCAGTTGCGGCGGCGCGATCCGCGTCGGCAACACGTTGTTTCACTGCCACAAGAAGCGCGGCCACGGTCCGCTCAACATGCGCGGCGCGATCGCCCAGAGCTGCGACATCTATTTCTACCAGATGGCCCAGCGGATCGGCATGGACCGGATCGCCAGCATGGCCCGGCGCGTCGGCATGGGCCAGCGTTTCGACCTGCCCTTCCCCAGCCAGAGCTATGGCACGGTCCCAGACCCGGCGTGGAAGCTCAAGAAATACAACCAGAAATGGCAGGTATACGACACCGTCAACGCGACCATCGGCCAAGGCTATATGCTGATCAATCCGCTGCAAATGGCGGTGATGGCGGCGCGCCTGGCGACCGGACGGCAGTTGATGCCCAATTTCCTGCATGGTGCGGCCCGGCCCGAACCGGCACTGGTCGGCGTGCCCGAGGAGCATCTGGTGACGATCCGCGACGCGATGAGCGCGGTGGTCAATGGCGGCGGCACCGGCGGTGCGGCGCGCATGAGCATCCCCAATGTGCTGATCGCCGGCAAGACCGGCACGGCGCAGGTGCGTCGCATCACCATGGCGGAGCGCGCCGGCGGCGTGCGCGGCAATGCCGGCCTGCCCTTCAAGCTGCGCGACCACGCCCTGTTCCAGGGCTTCGCACCGTTCGACAATCCTCGCTATGCCATCGCCTGCATCATCGAACATGGCGGCCACACCATCCGCAACGAGGATGCGCCGATGATCGCCAGCGATACCATGTCCTATCTGTTCGATCCGCAGAAAGCGATGGAGAAGCTGGTCACGCTGGAAAAGGGCTGGGGCGGCACCCCGGCCGAACGCCAGGCCCGACAGATGGCCGCCTTCCGCCTGGCCAAGGCGATCGAGAAGGGACAGGCGCCGCCGCCGGCCGCCGCAGCCAATGGCAGCGAGGCCGCCAATGCGACCGCGCCGACCGCCAGCACGCCCGCCGCCAGCACGCCACCACCAGCCCCGTCATCGGCTGAGCCCGATGATGGCGACGACCTGCCCGCGCCCCCCGGCCCTGGAAACCCGTAATGAGCATCATACCCCAGTCCGTCACCGAATTTCCCTGGCGCGTGCTGGGCCTGCTTGCCGCCATCGCCCTGTTCGGGACGCTGGTGCTATACAGCGCCGCGGGTGGCAGCATCACCCCCTGGGCAATCAACCAGGGGGTGCGCTTCGTCATCTTCGCCGTCATGGCGCTGGTGCTGAGCCGCATACCGCTGGAACTGTTCGCCCGCTTTGCCTTCCCCGCCTATGGCGCGGTGCTGGTGTCGCTGGTGCTGGTGGAACTGATCGGCGGCGTTGCCGGTGGCAGCCAGCGCTGGATCAACCTGGGCTTCATGCAGTTGCAGCCGTCGGAATTCATGAAGCCAATCATCGTGCTGGCGGTCGCCCGCTTCTATGCGATGCTGCCAGTGGGGGAAATCCGCCGCTGGAACGCCATCTGGCCCGCGCTGGTGCTGATCGGCGTTCCCTGGGCGCTGGTGCTGGTACAGCCGGATCTGGGCACTGCGACGATGATCCTGGCGGGCGGCATCACCGTCATGTTCCTGGCCGGCCTGCCGCTGCGCCTGTTCATCGGTTCCGGCCTCACCGTCGCCGCGATCATCCCGATCGCCTTCAGCTTCCTGCATGACTATCAGAAGAAGCGCGTCCTGATCTTCATGGACCCGGAAAGCGATCCGCTGGGCGCGGGCTATCATATCAGCCAGTCGAAGATCGCGATCGGCTCCGGCGGCATCTGGGGCAAGGGCTTCCTCCAGGGCACGCAGAGTCATCTCCAATATCTGCCCGAAGGCCATACCGACTTCGTCTTCGCCACCATGGCCGAGGAATGGGGCATGGCCGGCGGCGTGTTCCTGATCGGCGCCTTCATGCTGCTGTTCCGCTGGGGCATCCGCGTGTCGCTGCGCACGCCCGACAAGTTCGCGCGCCTAGTCGCGGCTGGCCTCACCACCACCATCTTCTTCTACATGGCGATCAACCTGATGATGGTCATGGGCCTTGCGCCGGTGGTCGGCATCCCCCTACCCTTCATGTCCTATGGCGGTTCGTCGATGCTGACCGTCATGCTGTGCGTGGGCATCATCATGTCGATCGACCGCTCGACCAAGCGCACCACGCGCATCGGCAACTGGGCCTGAGCAGGCCTCTCGCGAAAAAATTGTGCGATAACGCAATTTACTGTTTGCAGAATCAAATGTGCCTGCTAACAGCCCGCCCACACCGAAGCGATCAGCCACCAAGACTGACCGACAACGGAATGGACGCATAGCTCAGTTGGTAGAGCAGCTGACTCTTAATCAGCGGGTCCTTGGTTCGAGCCCAAGTGCGTCCACCAAATCCTGCATCGGCCTGATGCAGGTTCGATCCCCCAGCGGATCGTTTATAGGCCAGTGTGGACGCATAGCTCAGTTGGTAGAGCAGCTGACTCTTAATCAGCGGGTCCTTGGTTCGAGCCCAAGTGCGTCCACCACCCCCTTCCATCACCAGATGTGACAGCTGACCGCAGATCCCACATCGGGCGTTTTTAGCGGCTGTTAGCGCCAGTCCCTCTAGGACGGCGCGCCCACCCCTCGACACGAAAAAAGCCGCTGAAAACCGGATGATCCGGCCTCCAGCGGCTTGCCCCGAATGGCTCTTCGACTTTTATCAGAATTTGAAGCGGACGCCCGCCGTGAAGGCCCGGCCGATAAAGTCGTAGACCGCGATATTGGTGGGCAGGTTCACGCCCGGCACGGTGCCCGGAATGATCGGCGGTTGCTTGTCGAACAGGTTGTTGACGTTGGCGAACAGCTCGAAATTGCCATTCCCCTGGGGCACGGTGAAGCGCATGGCCAGGTCGGTATACCAGACCGCCTTCACCTTATCGTCGACGAACTGGATCGGCACCGGCCCACCGGGAATATCCAGCCGCATCTTGTGAATATATTGTTCGGACAGGGTGATGCCGAACGGCCCGTTGCTGTAGTCGATCGAGAAATTGCCGCGCCAGCGCGGGAAGCCGGCCGGGTTGCTGCCGACCACGCTGACGCCCGCATAATGGGCGATCGGCGCGCCCGCATATTGCTGGGCATCGAACTTGTCGAGATAGTTCATGTAGAGCCGCAGGCTGAGCGCCCCGTCGCCCATCGCCGTGCGATAGCTGGCGTCGAAATCGATGCCGGCGGTCTTCAGGAAGGCGATGTTGGCCGGCACGATATGCACCAGCGAGGGCAGGCTGGTCGGCGTCGCCCGATCGATCAGGCCGCATTCGGCCACGCCCGATCCGCCCGCATTATAGCAGTTGGTGATGATCTGCTGCGACGAAAGCGTGTCGATCAGGCCAGTGACCTTGATCTTGTAATAGTCGACCGACAGCGAGAAGCCGGGGAAGAAGGACGGCGTGAGCACGCCACCGATCGTCAGCGTCTTGGCCTTTTCCGGCTTCAGATTGGCGTTGCCGCTGGTGACCGTGTTCACATTCTGGTTGAGGCCACTGCCATAGCTGCCATCGGCCGTCTGCAGATCGTTGACGATGCCGATGCCGCTCTGCGCCCCCGAATAAAGTTCGAACAGGTTGGGCGCACGGATGTCGCGCGACAGGGTGGCACGCAGCAACAGGTCGTCGACCGGCTTCCAGGTTGCGCCGACCTTCCAGGTCTCGACCGTGCCCGACGTCGAATAGTCGGTGATGCGGCCCGCGCCGTTGATGCTCAGTTCCCGGAAGAAGGGCTTGTCCTTCAGGATCGGGACCGCCAGTTCGGCATAGGCTTCCTTGACGTTCAGACTGCCATGCGCCGTGCCGACATTGGTCAGCCAGTAGAAGTTGGTGGTGGCCGGCACCCCGCGCAGGCCGGCGAAATAGGCGCTGCGCTCGGCCGCCGTGTCGAGCAGCGAGGGATCGGCATTGCTGGTGAGGTTCAGCGTCTGCTTGCGATATTCCGCGCCGACCGCGAAGTCGACCGGCCCGGCCGGCAGGTCAAACAGACTGCCACTCAGGTTCACCGCAAAGCTGTCCTGACGGATGCTGGCCCGGTAACGCGACGTGCCGGTCGCATAGGCATAGCCTTCGGGCGTCGATTTGGACGGATCGCCATGCAGCACGTCGATCGGCTTGCAGCCCGCATATTGGCTGGCATAGGTCGGATCGAGCAGCACCCGGCAGGTGATCTGGCCGGTGCTGGGATCGACCACCGCGTCCGCCGCCGCATAGAGCTTCTTGCTGTCATAGAGGCCGGAATTGGCCAGGATGTGCTTGGAGTCGCCATGCGAGTAGGTGGCGCTCCAGTCCAGCCCGCCCAGCTTGCCGGTGAAGCCGGCATTGACCATCCAGTAATCGGTCCGCTCCTTGGCGATGGCGGTCGGCTGGCCGGCATCATATTGGCCGACGGTGTAGCTGTCGGTCGCAGACGTCAGCGCCGAATCCAGCGCGGACGACAGATAGGGATTGCCCTTGTAGATGGTGACGCCCTGCGACGAGGGGACGAGCGCGTTCACCTGGGTCGAATATTCCAGGTCCGAGCGCGACCAGCTGCCCTGGACGAAGGCGTTGATGTCGTCGGTCACATCATAGCTCAGCCGCCCGAACGCCTGATAGGTGGTCAGCGGGATGACCGCCGCGCCGGTGGTCGGGATCTGGTAACCGTCGCCCCCCGACTGAAAGCCGGTCGTGCCGACCGCCGTGCCGGTATTGAACGGGCGCGTCGTGCCATCATTGTTGATGACCTGCCCGACATAGGGATTGCCTGCCACGCTGGAGGCGGTGATGCGGCCATTGGGCGCCAGCGCCGAAATCAGGATGTTCGACCCGATCGTATAGGGATTGCGCGCGCCGCCCGGCGCACAGACCGACGCCGGCTCGCTCGCCAGCTTGGTGCAACCCACGACGCTGCCGACATAGCTATAGCCCTTGGTCGCATAGTCGCGATCGCTGCGCAGCATGCCTTCATTGTTGGAATATTCGCCGCTCAGCAGGATATGCCCGCGTCCGCCGGCAAAATCCTGGCCGACTGCCAGGCCGAGGCGCTGGTTGGCATTGTCGCCCTCATCCGAAATACCCGCCTGGGCGACGCCCTTGATGCCGGTGAATTTCTTGTCGAGCACGAAGTTGACGACACCCGCGACCGCGTCAGACCCCCATTGGGCCGAGGCGCCGCCTGTCACCACGTCGACCCGCTGCATCAGCAGCTGCGGCAGGACGTTGGTGTCGATCGTGCCGATATATTCGGTCGGCGACACGCGCATGCCGTCGAACAGGATCAGCGTGCGCAGCGGCCCCTTGGGATTGGCGCTGGGCGTGCCCAGGCCGCGCAGGTTGAGCACATTGCCGTGGATCGGCGCGTTCGAGAAATTCGACGCCGACTTGGAGGGGCTCAGCGAATTGGAGAATTGCGGCAGCTTGTTGAGCGCGTCGGGAATGCTCGACGGCGTCGTGCGCGACAATTCCTCGGTCGTGGCGACCGTCACCGGCGTCGGCGCGGTATAGCCGTCGCGCACGATCCGCGACCCGGTCACGACGATGTCTGATGTGCTGACCGGTGCGCTCGAACCCTGCTCGGCGGCCTGCTCCGGTGCCGGTGCGGGCGGCGCCGCGTCCTGCGCCAGTGCGCTGCCCGTCATCGCGACGATGCTGGCGCCGATCGCCAGCGACGACGCAAAAATCTTGTGCTTGGACATTGGTCTTTCCTCTCCCTGGACGCAATGTGTCGGCTCGTTGGCCCACACCTGTCATTATTATCCCGGTGTGCATTTTTATTTCTATCGCTCCAGCGGTGGATGTCAACTAATTTTGCACCAGTGGTAAATGTTTGATCGAAAAGAATTTGCCCCCTTGCCGCAACGGAAATCCGGCCTTCTTATTAGGGACAGGGGATAAAGCCGCGAAAAGCGGCGCATCATATATTGACCTATGGTGCAAAAATGTGCGTTATGCCGGCAACAGATCGTGCCGCTCCGCGGACCAGGCACGGCGATCAGCATGGAGAAGGTCGGTGTCGAGCCTGCGCAACAGAGAATCGGTGATAATCAGGGCGTTCCGGCGATGAGCGAACCTGCCTTGTCCCTGTCAGCTTCGCCGTCACCCTCCGCGCCGATCGACAGCCCCGCGCCGCCGTCCCCTGCCCCGGCCACCGCCGACTATCCCAGTCCCTTCATGGGCTGGCTCACGGTCGCGATCCTGTTCCTGCTCTATATATTGTCGCTGACCGACCGGAACATCATGGCGCTGATGGTCGGCCCGATCAAACAGGATCTGGGCCTGTCCGACCTGCAGATCAGCCTGCTCCAGGGGCCGGCCTTCGCCGTCCTCTTTTGCCTGTGCGCCATTCCGCTCGGCATGGCGCTCGACCGCTTCAGCCGCCGCATCGTCCTCTATCTGTCGGTCACGGTGTGGAGCATCGCCGCTGCCTCCTGCGGTCTCGCCGGCAGCTTCATCGGCCTTGCCATGGCGCGGGCCGGGGTGGGCGCGGGCGAGTCGGGCTTTGGCACCGGCAGCTATTCGGTCGTCGGCGACAGCTTCCCGCCGCACCGTGTCTCGCTCGCCATGTCGGTCTTCATCATGGGCGGCGTCATGGGCGCGGGCATGGTCTTCCTGCTGGGCGGCCCGATCGTCGGCGCGGCGATGAAGGCCGGCCCTGCCACATGGCCGCTCTTCGGCACGCTCCAGCCCTGGCAGCAGGTGTTCATCATGACCGGCGCGCCCGGCATCCTGCTCGCCTTCCTCGTCTTCCTGTTCCGTGAGCCGCCCCGGCGCAAGGCCGCCAGCAGCGCCGGCTATGGCGAGGCATGGGCCTATATCCGCCAGCACAAGCCGCTCTACACCGCCGCCTTCGTCGGTTTCGGCCTCGCCTATGCCGCCACCATCGGCTTCCAGCTCTGGACCCCGGTCTATCTTGCCCGCGTCCATGGCTGGCAGCCGGCGCAGATCGGCCCGGTGATCGGCATCGCCCAGATCGCTGCCGCCGCGCTGATCCCGCTCCATGGCTGGACCGTCGACCGCCTCTATCGCCGGGGTCGTAAGGACGCGCATCTCTTCTGGTGCCTGATGACGGTGCTGGCCGCCGCCCCGTTCGGCATCGCCGCCTTCCTGGTCGCCAGCCCCTGGGCGACGGTCGCCTGTTACTGGTGCTTCATGGCCCTGATCCTCTCGACCGCCAGCATGGGGCCGGCCACCGTCCAGGTCGTCACCCCCGCCTATCTGCGTGGTCGCGTCTCGGCGCTCTATGTGCTGGCATCCGGCCTCATCGCCATGGCCGGTGGCCCGGCCTTCATCGGCCTCGTCACCGACAAATTGTGGGGCGACGAGATGAAGGTAGGCCTCTCGCTCATCACCAGCGTCTTCTGCGTGCTGCTGCCCGCCGCCCTTCTCTTCGCCCTCGGCCGCGCCTCGATGCGCCGCGCCCATGAAGGGGAGCCGGTCTGACCGGCTGTTTCCGAAAGGAC
The DNA here is from genome assembly GCF_002708645.1 of Sphingobium sp. IP1. Lineage (NCBI taxonomy): Bacteria > Pseudomonadati > Pseudomonadota > Alphaproteobacteria > Sphingomonadales > Sphingobiaceae > Sphingobium > Sphingobium sp. IP1. Next base: position 34,171 of record NZ_NOIW01000024.1, on the reverse strand, counting down.
ATAAAGATGATCGAAACCCGCCGCCCCGCCTTTATCGACGGCAAGCCCAAGCAGTTGCTGATCGACGGCCAGCATGTCGACGCGCTGTCGGGCAAGACATTCCAGAGCTTCAGCGCCTCCACCGGCGAACTGGTCGCCGAACTCGCGCTGGCCGGCGCCGAGGATGTCGACCGCGCCGTGCGCGCCGCCCGCGCCGCCTTTGAAGGGCCATGGAGCCGCTTCAAGCCGGCCGAGCGCCAGGCGGTGCTGCTGCGCCTCGCCGATCTGGTTGATGCCGAGTTCCAGGATCTCGCCCTGCTCGACGTGATCGAGATGGGCCGGCCGATCACCGCAGCCATGGGGCTGCGCGGCATGTTGCAACGATCGCTGCGCCATTTCGCCGGCGCCGCGACCGCCATCCATGGCGAGACTTTGTCCAACAGCTTCCCGGTCGATCTTCTCTCCTACACGTTGAAGGAACCGGTCGGCGTCGTTGGCGCGATCATCCCCTGGAATGGCCCGCTGTTCAGCGCCGCCTGGAAGATAGGCCCGGTGCTCGCCACCGGCTGCACCATCGTGCTGAAGCCGGCGGAGGATGCCTCGCTCAGCCCGCTGCGCTTTGCCGAACTCTGCCTGGAGGCCGGCGTGCCGCCCGGCGTCGTCAATGTCGTCACCGGCGCGGGCGAGACCGGCGCCGCCCTTTCCGCCCATCCCGACGTCGACAAGATCGCCTTCACCGGCTCGTGCGAGACCGGCCAGCGGATCATCGCCGCCTCGGCCGGGTCGGTGAAGAAGGTGACGATGGAACTGGGCGGCAAGTCACCCAACATCATCTTTGCGGACGCTGATCTCGACGCCGCCACCCCGGCCGCCGCGATGGGCGTGTTCAACAATTCAGGCCAGGTCTGCGCCGCCGGCACCCGGCTGTTCGTCGAACGGCCAGTCTATGAGGAGATGGTGCAGCGCATCGCCGCCTTCGCCGCCAATCTCAAGATCGGCCCCAGCCTCGACCCCGAAACCGTGATCGGCCCGCTGGTGTCGGCCAAGCAGTTCGCCCGCGTCTCCTCCTATCTCGACCTTGGCCCGCAGGAGGGCGCCCGGCTCGTCACCGGCGGCCATCGCGTCACCGGCGGCGCGCTCGACAAGGGCCATTGGGTCGCCCCGACCATCTTCGCCGATGTGACCGACGAGATGCGGATCGCCCGCGAGGAAATTTTCGGACCCGTCTCCAGCATCCTGCCCTTCGACAGCCTGGACGAGGTGATCGGCCGCGCCAACGCGACCCGTTTCGGCCTGGCCGGCGGGGTGTGGACCCGCGACATCGGCAAGGCCATGACGGCGGTCAGGCGCATCCGCGCCGGCTCCATCTGGGTGAACCATTATTTCGCCATGGACCCGTCGGTCCCGTTCGGCGGCTACAAGATGAGCGGCTATGGCCGGGAGGGCGGCGCCGAACATATCGACGCCTATCTCCAGACCAAGGGCGTGTGGATCCGCACCTGAGCGCCGCCAACCGGGGGCCGGTCAGCGCCCCTCGGCATAGGCGCGGATCAGCGCATAGAGATAATCGCGCCCGTCATAGACGCTCTTCACCCGGATGCGCTCGTCCACGCCATGGGCGCCATTGCCGTCGGGATCGAGGATGATGCCAGGCACGCCATAGGTCGGAATGCCCGCCGCGCTCAGATAGCGGCCATCGGTGCCAGCGGTCAGCAGGTTGGGCACCACCGGAATGCCGGGGAAATGGCGCCGTGCCAGCGCTTCGGCCAGCCCCATGATCCGGGGGTCGAGCGGCGGGGGCACGGCCGGTGCGCCCTTGTCGCCCTTGCGCGTCAGGGCAATGCCGGACGGCAGCGCCGCGCGCAGCCGCGCCTCGACATCCTCCACCCTGTCGCCGGGAAACGGGCGGCACTGGATCGTCGCCCGCGCCCGCTGCGGCAGGGCATTTTCGGCATGGCCCGCCTCCACCTGCGTCGCGACACAGGTGGTGCGCAGCATCGCATTATAGGTAACGTCGCCCGTCACCGTCGCGACCGTCGCGGCGTCGTCCTGCCCCTGCCCCAGCCGCTGCATCGCCTGCCCCATCGCGCCGCCGACGATCGGCCCCATGCGGGTGAAATAGCCGCGATTGGTCGGATTGAGCTGGATCGGGAATGACAGCCGCCGTACCGCCGCCAGCGCATCGGCCAGGTCATAGATCGCATTGTCGGGGCGCGGCCGGCTGCTATGGCCGCCGCTGTTGCGCGCCTCGATCGTGAAGCTCTGCGCATATTTTTCGCCCACCGCCAGATAGAGGGCGATCGGCCGGCCATCCTTGTCGCTGATGCCATAGCCGCCCTCGTTCAGCGCAAAGCCCGCCTGCACCGCATCGCGCCGGTTGCGCAGCAGCCAATCGACGCCGTTCACCGCGTCACCGCTTTCCTCGCCACAGGTCAGCGCCACCTTGATCGTGCGCCGGGGACGAAAGCCCGCCGCCTGCATCCGGATCAGGCTGTCGATCCAGATCGCCGACAGCGCCTTGTCGTCGATCACCCCGCGCCCGATGAAATAGCCCTTCTCCTCGGTCAGGCGGAACGGATCGCGCGGCCAATCCTCGCGCCGGGCGGCGACCACATCGATATGATCGACCAGCAGCATCGGCGCGGCGCGCGGATCGCTCCCCTCGATCCGGGCGATCAGACCGCCATCCTTCTCATGCCCGTCCGGCACAAAGACCTCGGCGCGATCCGGCCCGAACCCTGCCTTGCGCAGCCGGTCGAGCATCCGGCCCGCCGCCACGGTGCAACTGCCCGTCGGGGCGCTGGTGTCGGTCTCCACCAGTTCGCGATAGATATCGCGAAAGGCGATCTGGTCCGGGCGCAATTCAGCCGCCGTCGCTCGGCCGCATGCCAGCGCAACAAGGCCACCAAGGGCCAGCAGGGAGGCTCTCATTTCTGGATGTCGAGCGCGCGTTCGGGGCAGGATTTGGCGCCCATCCAGGCCAGCCTTTCCTGCTCTTCGGGCACGTCGATGTCGCCGGGCATGATATAGCCCTCGTCATCCAGTTCGAAGATATCGGGCGCCATCGCCCAGCAACGGGCATGGCCCTGGCATTTCTCGCGATGCACGATGATCTTCATGCCGCATCCTCCTGCGACCAGTCGAGGATGAGATTTTCGATCCCGAACACATGGCCGCCATAGGTGACCGGCGCGGTGCCGGACTTGATGCGGAAGGTCGGGATGCGCTTCAGCCATTCCTCCAGCCCCACCACGATCTCGCGCCGCGCCAGATGCGACCCCAGGCAGCGATGCGGACCATAGGCAAAGGCGGTGTGGCGATTATCCTCGCGGGCGAGGTCGATGCGCGCAGGATCGGCAAATTCCAGCGGATCGCGATTGGCGATCATCGTCGCGCAGGACACATAATCGCCCTTGCGGATCGGCGCTCCCTCGAAATCCACGTCCTTCGTCGCGACCCGGATCATCTGCACCGTCGGATAGGCGCGCAGCAATTCCTCCGCCGCCAGCACGATCCGCTTGGGGTCGTCACGCAGCCATTGCTGGTCCGCCTGATGCCGCGCCAGATAGTTTAGGTCGAAGCCGATCGCGGCCGCCACCGTGTCCAGCCCGGCGATGAACAGCAGCACGCCCGTGCCCCTGATCTCCATGTCGGTCAGCGGCCGGTCGTCGATCCGCGACTGCACCAGGAAGGACATGAAGTCATCGACCGGCTGCCGACGCCGGTCGGCCGACAATTCGTCGATGAAGGCGACGATCGTGCGCGCTGCCGCCGGTCGCTTCACATTGTCGCCATGCAGCAGGTCATTGGCCCAGCCGACAAATTCGTCGAGCCGATCGTCCGACAGACCCAGGAAGCGCAGGAAGATATTGACCGCGAAGGGGAAGGCGAAATCGGTCATCACGTCGCAACTGGTGCCCGACGCCGCGATCCGGTCGATCAGCACGCTCGCCCTTTCGCGCACCGCCGTTTCCAGCGCCATCACCCGCTTGGGCGACAGCAGCGGGTTGAGCAGCGAGCGGAACTTGCCATGTTCGGGCGGGTCCAGTTCCAGCGGGATCATCGGCCAGCTCTCGCCCAGCGCCGAGGCAAAGATGCTGCGATGGCTGGAGAAGGTTTCGGGATCCTGCAACACCCGCCGCTGGTCCTGCGCGCGGGTGATGACCCATGTGCCCTTGCCGTCGCGGGTGTTGACCGGCGAATAGAAGATGCGCGGCCCATCATGCACCACCGCGCTCGCCGCCTGCGGATCGCCATTGGGGGTCGGCTCCAGCCCCGGCGAACTGAACAGGCTGAAATTGCCGATCATGTCGGGCGGCACATGCGCCGGGATCGGACGGGCGGCCATGGTTTCCATACTACGCTCTCCTGCAGCGGTAGCCAGTTCTCGCGCCAAGACGGACCGGCCTTATCAATTTTGCATTATGGTATAGTTTATGGGCACGCCGCCGGCTGTCAATCGGACAATCGTCGTTACGATATTTTCCCGCGCACAGCGCAAGGGCGCCGCCGCATTTCCACGCTTTTCCGCCACATTGCGCAAAATTCGCGATTTCCGTTGCGGATGAAAATTATCCTTGAGTGCAAAATATATCTAGCCACCTGTGCAATATTGACTTAAGGAATCGGTCATGGATCGCAAGCGGCCATCCGAAAGCCGCGAGCAGCCCGACGGGTAACACCCGGACGGCGCGCTCGCCTTTCGAGCAGAACAGGGATGTGAGTGGATGGCGGAAATGGAGCCCATCGATAGAGAAGAATTCCGGCAGGAGGCGCGCGCCTGGCTGAAGGCGAATTTTCCGCCGGCGCTGACCAATGTGCCCGGTCTCCTCTTCCAGGGCGACGCCCATGCCGCCGCCGCCAATGCCGACTATCAGCTCTGGCGCCAGCGCATGACCGACAAGGGCTGGGGCGTGCCCACCTGGGCGCCGCGCTATGGCGGCGCCGGCCTGACCGAAGCGCATGGCAAGATCATCGGCGAGGAACTGGCCGCGATCGGCGGTTTCAACCCGATCCGCAGCTATGGCACGATGATGCTTGGCCCGACGCTGCTGGAATATGGCGACGAAGCGCAGAAGCTGGAACATCTGCCCTTCATCGCCAGCCATGAACGGCGCTGGTGCCAGGGCTTTTCCGAACCCGGCGCGGGATCGGACCTGGCCGCGCTCCAGACCAAATGCATCGACATGGGCGACCACTGGCTGGTCAGCGGGCAGAAGATCTGGACATCGGGCGCCGACCAGGCCGACTGGTGTTTCGTCCTCGTCCGCACCGATACCGAGCGCAAGCAGGGCGGCATCAGCTTCCTGCTGGTCGACATGCAATCCGAAGGGATCGAGGCCCGGCCGATCGTGCTCATCAGCGGATCGACCCATTTCTGCGAGGTCTTCTTCAACGATGTGAAGGTGCCCAAGGGCAATCTGGTGGGCGAGGTCAACCAGGGCTGGACCATTGCCAAGCGGCTGCTGCAGTTCGAACGCAACAGCCTGTCGGAGGTGAAGGCCGACATCACCCCTCTCGCCCCGCTGGCCCACGATTATCTGGGCACGGATGCGCTCGGGCGGATCGACAGCCCGGACCTGCGCGCCCGGCTGGTGCGCAATGCGATGCGGCATGAAGCCTATATGGCGACGGTCCGCCGGCTCGCCGCCGAAGCCAAGAATGGCGGCCCCAGCCATGGCGTGTCCGCACTCAAGAATTTGTGGTCCGGCATCATCCAGGAACGGGCCGAGCTGCTGGTCGAGATCATGGGCGCCGATGGCCTGGGCTGGGCCGGCGATCCCTACAGCAACGCCGAGAAGGAGGCGACACGCGCCTGGCTGCACAGCAAGGCCTTCTCCATCTACGGCGGCAGCTACGAGGTGCAGAACAATATCACCGCCAAGCGCACGCTGGGCCTGCCGGGCTGAGCATGGGCGAGGACGAGAGAAAAGACTGGATGCGGGAGGATGCGCCGTGGCGGTGCTGAACGAAGAACAGACGATGCTGAAGGACATGGCGTCGCAATGGGTGCGCGACCGCCTGCCCGTGACCGCGCTACGCGGCCTGTACGATCATGGCGGCGGCGGCCGCAGCGGATCGGACGGCTATGATGCCGACGCCTGGGCCGAAATGGCGCAGATGGGCTGGTGCGGCATCATCGTGCCGGAAGACCATGGCGGCGCCGATTTCGGCTATCTGAGTCTTGGCCTGGTGATCGAGGAACTGGGGCGCACCCTGGCCGCCTCGCCGCTCATCAGCTCCGCGCTGGTCGCTGCGTCTGCGCTCCGCCTCGCCGGCACGCAGGAGCAGCAGGCCCGCTGGCTGCCCGGCATCGCCGACGGATCGCTGATCGGCACGCTGGCGCTCGACGAAGGGCCACATCATGCCCCCGAGCGCACCGCGCTGGCGGCCACAGCCTCGGGCGATGGCTGGAGCCTGTCCGGCACCAAACGCCCGGTACAGGACGGCATGATCGCCGACCTCGCCATCGTCGCCGCGCGCACCAGCGGCGCGCCGGGCGATCGCGATGGCCTGACCCTGTTCCTGATGCCGACCGACAGCGCCGGGCTGGAGCGGCAGGCGCTCGATCAGGTCGATGCCCGTCGCCCGGCCTTCTATCGGCTTGAGGCTGTCAATGTCGCTGTCAACGATGTGCTCGGCGAAGTCGGCAAGGCCGCCGACCTGATCGACGCGATCCGCGACCGGGCCGCGATCGGCATGGCCGCCGAAATGCTGGGCAGCGCGACCCAGGCGTTCGACATCACGCTCGATTATCTCAAGACCCGCGTCCAGTTCGGCGCGATCATCGGCTCCTTCCAGGCGCTACAGCATCGCGCGGCCGAACTGTTCGGCGAACTGCAACTGACGCGATCGGCGGTCGAAACCGCGCTGGCGGCGATTGATGCCGATGATCCGGCGCTTCCCGCCCTCGCCTCGCTTGCCAAGGCGACCGCCGGCGAGACGCTGCACCGCATATCCTCGCAGATGGTGCAGCTGCATGGCGGCATCGGCATGACCCATGAACATGATGCCGGCCTTTACCTGAAGCGCGCCCGCGTCGCCGAGCAATGCCATGGCAGCACCGCCTGGCATCGCGAACGCTGGGCGCGGCTCAATGGCTATTGAGGGGCCGATGACCATGAAATCGCGCGAAATACAGTTGAAGCGCCGCCCGGTCGGCGCCCCCGTGGCGGAGGATTTTGCCACCGTCGAGCAGGCTCTGCCCCCACCCGGCCCCGGCGAGATCCAGGTCCGCAATCTCTGGATGGCGGTCGACCCCGCGATGCGCGGGCGGATGAGCGACGCCAAGAGCTATGTGCCCCCCTTCGCGCTCGACGCGGCGATGGAAGGACCGGCCATTGGCGAGGTGATCGCCTCCAACGATCCGGCCTTCGCGCCCGGCGACCTGGTCTTTTCCCGACTTGGCTGGCGTGAGGCGTTCAACGCCCCCGGCACCGCGCTCCAGCATCGCGATCGCCAGGCACTGCCGCCCCAGGCCTATCTCTGCTTCGCGGGCATGACCGGCCTCACCGCCTATGCCGGCCTCATCCGCATTGCGGAGTTACAGCCGGGCGATACCGTCTTTGTGTCGGCCGCGTCCGGCGCGGTCGGATCGATCGCCTGCCAGATCGCCCGCAACATGGGATGCAAGGTGATCGGATCGGCCGGCGGCCCGGAGAAGACCGCCTTCCTGCGCGATGTGCTGAAAGTCGACGCCGCGATCGATTACAAGGCGGAGCCGAACCTCACCAAGGCCCTCGCCCGCGAAGTCAAGGCGATCGGTGCCAGCGGCATCGACGTCTATTTCGACAATGTCGGCGGCGATCATCTGCAGGCCGCCCTGTCGCTCGCCAATGATTTCGCGCGCTTCGCCATCTGCGGCATGATCTCGCAATATAATGTGACCGACGCGCCCACCGTGCCGCGCAACCTCACCATGCTGATGACCAAGCGCATCCGCATGCAGGGCTATATCGCACTCGACCATATGGATCTGGAAGCGGAGATGCTGGAGCGCATGACCGCCTGGAACCAGGCCGGCCAGATGGCCTCGGCCGAAACCGTCTATGACGGCATCGACAAGGCGCTCGACGCCTTCTGGGGCCTGTTTTCGGGCACCAATATCGGCCGCACCATGGTCAGGCTGGGCTAGGGGGAATTCCATGTACGAAATGCTCAAGGGCCTACGCGTGGTAGAGGGCGCCGCCTTCATCGCCGGCCCGTCCTGCGGCCTGCATCTGGCGCAGATGGGGGCGGAGGTGATCCGCTTCGACGCCATCGGTGGCGGCCCCGACTATCGTCGCTGGCCGGTCGCCCCCTCCGGGGCCAGCCTTTATTGGGAGGGGCTCAACAAGGGCAAGAAATCGATCGCGATCGATCTGGGCCGGCCCGAAGGGCGCGAACTGGCGGTCGCCATCGCCACCGCACCGGGCGACAATGCCGGCCTGTTCCTCACCAACTATCCGGTGAAGGGCTTCCTCAGTCATGAGGCGCTGGCCGCGCGCCGCGCCGACATCATCAGCGTCCGCGTGATGGGCTGGGCCGACGGATCGCCGGCGGTCGATTACACGATCAACGCCGCCGCCGGCGTGCCGATGATGACCGGCCCAGCCGACGATGACCGCCCGGTCAACCATGTCCTGCCGGCTTGGGATCTGCTCGGCGGTGCCTATGCCGCCTTTGCCATGACGTCCGCCCTGCTGCGCCGGCGCGCGACCGGCCAGGGCGCGGAAATCCGCGTGCCCCTGTCGGACCTCGCCGCCTCCACCCTGTCGCATCTCGGCTCCGTGGCCGAAGTGCTGTCGGCCGGCGACCGGCCGCGCATGGGCAATGACCTGTTCGGCGCCTTCGGCCGGGATTTCCTGACCGCCGACGGCAAAAGGCTGATCGTCGTCGCCATCACCCCGCGCCAATGGACCGGCCTCCTCAAGACGCTGGGCCTTGGCGAAGCGATCGCCGCGATCGAAAGCGAAACCGGCGCAACTTTCGCCAGGGATGAAGGCGCCCGCTTCACCCACCGCGCCCGGCTCTTCCCGCTGTTCGAAGCCGCCTTCGCCGCGCGCAGCAGCGATGCCTTGAAACCCGCTTTCGACGCGGGCGGCGTCACCTGGGGCGAATATCAGTCGCTGCATCAGGCAGTGACACAGGACGAACGGCTGTTCACCGCCAATCCCCTGTTCGAGACGATCGCCCATCCCAGCGGCCTCACTTACCCGACGTCCGGTCCGGCGGGCACGCTGGCCAGCGAGCCGCGCGGCGCCGTCGGCACCGCTCCGCGCCTTGGCGAGCATAGCGACCAGATATTGAGCGAGTTGCTGGGCCTCGACAGCGGCGCGATCGGCCGCCTCCATGACAAAGGACTGGTCGCATGACCCTTTCCCCATCCGATATCGCCCATTGGCAGACATGGGTCGGCAGAACCGAGAGCCGGACCGAAATGCTCGACCGGGAAGCGCTGCGCCGCTTTGCCGCCGCCATCGGCGAACCGCTCGATGTCGAGGCGGTCCAGCCCTCGCTGGCCCATTGGGCCTTCTTCCTGCCGGTGGCCGCCGCCGACCAGATCGGCCCGGACGGCCATCCCAAACGCGGCGGATTCCTGCCGCCGATCAGCCTGCCCCGTCGCATGTTCGCTGCCGCCGAGATGCAGTTCCACGCGCCCCTGATGCTCGACTGGGAAGCGACCCGCACCTCGACCGTGCTGGACATCGCCCACAAGAGCGGCCGCAGTGGCGAGCTTGTCCTCGTGAAGGTCGGCCACAGCATTGTCCAGGCCGATCGCGAACGGGTGAGCGAGGTGCAGACCATTGTCTATCGCGACACCGGCGCGCCGACGCCCGCGATCGTCCCCGCCGCCTTCGATGGCGCCCCCGACGATGTGAACTGGGCGCCGGGCAGCGTCGACCTGTTCCGTTTCTCGGCCGTCACCTTCAACAGCCATCGCATCCATTATGACCTGCCCTATGCGACCGGCGAGGAGGGCTATCCCGGCCTGGTGATCCACGGCCCCTTCACCGCCGCCAGATTGTTCGGCCATGCCCGGCGCGGTGGCCGCAGCCCGACCCGCTTCGCCTTCCGCGCGGTCGCGCCGGTCTTCGCTGGCCAGCCGGTATTGCTGCGCGAGGATGCGGCCGGCCGCTGCCGTGCGATCCGCTGCAACGGCAGCGACGCCATGGTCGCCGACATCGGATATTGAGAGGAGATTTTTCATGGACGCCGAGACGTTCGACCTGTTCCGCACCACCGTCCGCCGCTTCGTCAGCGAAAAGCTGATCCCGGCCGAGGACGCCGTCGAGGAAGCGGATGCCGTGCCGGAAACCATCATCCAGCAGATGCGCGACATGGGCCTGTTCGGCTTGTCCGTGCCGGAGGAGTTTGGCGGCATCGGCTGCACCATGGCGGAGGAAGCGGCGATCATACGCGAGATCACCCGCGCATCAGTCGTGTTCCGCTCCGTCATCGGCACCACCGTCGGCATCGGCAGCCAGGGCATCGTCATGGACGGGACCGAGGAACAGAAACGCGAATGGCTGCCCAAATTCGCCACCGGTGAAGCGATCGCCAGCTTCGGCCTGACCGAGCCGGAGGCCGGGTCCGACGCCGGTTCGCTGCGCACCGTCGCCATCCGCGATGGCGACACTTACCGCATCACCGGCACCAAGCGCTTCATCACCAACGCGCCCCGCGCCAGCGTCTTCACCCTGATGGCCCGGACCGAACCGGACGTGAAGGGCGCGGCCGGCATCTCCGCCTTCATCCTGCCCGCCGGCACGCCCGGCATCAGCTTCGGCAAGCCCGACAAGAAAATGGGGCAGAAGGGGTCGATCACCACCGACGTGATCCTGGACGATGTCGTCGTGCCGGCCGCCAACATCATCGGCGGCGTACCCGGCCGGGGCTTCAAGACCGCGATGAAGGTGCTGGATCGCGGCCGCATCCATATCGCCGCCGTCGCGCTCGGCATGTGCCAGCGGCTGATCGACATGACCCTGCAATATGCGATGGAACGCAAGCAGTTCGGCCAGCGCATCGCCGATTTCCAGCTGGTCCAGGCGATGCTTGCCGACATGAAGGTCGACATGCTGACCACCGAAGCACTGATGCAGTCGGTCGCCGCCAAGTTCGACGCCGGCGAGCCGGTCAGCCTGGAATGCGCCGCGCTCAAATATTACGCCTCCGAAGCCGTCGGCCGGATCGCCGACCGCGCCGTCCAGATCTATGGCGGCGCCGGCTACATGGCCGAGTATAAGGTCGAGCGCTTCTATCGCGATGTCCGGCTGCTGCGCATCTATGAGGGCACCAGCCAGATCCAGCAAACCATCATCGCCAAGCAGATGATCCGCCAGGCCGAAGCGGCCGCCTGATCCTCCCCATTCCCGCAAAGGACATCGCATGCGCAGAGCCGCCATCGTCGCCCCCATCCGCACCGCCGTCGGCAAATATGGCGGTTCTCTGAAATCCTTCAGCGCCGGCGATCTGGGCGCGGTCATCATCAAGGCCTTGATGGAGCGGACGAAGATCGATCCCGAACGGATCGACGACGTCGTCTTCTCCCAGGGCTATGGCAATGGCGAGGCGCCCTGCATCGGCCGCTGGTCGGCGCTGGCCGCCGGCCTGCCCGAAAGCATTCCCGGCGTCCAGCTCGACCGGCGCTGCGGTTCGGGGCTTCAGGCGGTGATCGACGCGGCCATGCGGATCCAGACCGGCGCCGCCGACATCGTCGTCGCCGGCGGGGTCGAGAGCATGTCCAATGTCGAATATTATTCGATGGACCATCGCTGGGGCGCCCGTTCCGGGTCGACCCAGTTCCATGACCGCCTGACCCGAGGCCGGGTCATGTCGCAGCCGATTGCCCGCTATGGCATCATCAGCGGCATGATCGAAACGGCGAACAATCTCGCCAAGGATTATGACATCAGCCGCGAGGCCTGCGACGAATATGCCGCGATGAGCCATCAGCGCGCCGCCGCGGCCTGGGCCGCCGGCAAGTTCGACGACGAACTGGTCCCGGTCGCCGTGCCGCAGCGCAAGGGCGATCCGCTGATCTTCGCCATGGATGAGGGCATTCGTGCCGACGCCACACCGGAATCGCTCGCCCTGCTGAAGCCGATCGAGAAGGACGGCGTGGTCACCGCCGGCAATGCCAGCCAGCAGAATGACGCCGCCGCCGCCTGCCTGGTGGTCGCGGAGGACAAGCTGGAAGAACTGGGCCTTGAACCCATGGCCTGGCTGCACAGCTGGGCGGCGGCGGGCTGCGATCCCTCGCGCATGGGCATTGGTCCGGTGCCGGCGGTCGAAAAGCTGTTCGCCCGCAATGGCCTTGGCTGGAACGACATCGATCTGGTCGAACTCAACGAAGCCTTTGCGCCGCAGGTGCTGGCCTGCCTCAAGGGCTGGAACTGGGACGATCGCGACAAGCTTAACGTCAATGGATCGGGCATTTCGCTCGGCCATCCGATCGGCGCGACCGGCGGACGCATCCTCGCCAATCTGCTGCGCGAACTACAGCGGCGCGACGGCCGCTATGGCCTGGAAACCATGTGCATTGGCGGCGGTCAGGGCCTGGCCGCCATCTTCGAACGGGCGGTCTGACCACCGCCTTTCGGAAGCCCCCTGGGCCGGCGTCGAGGCATGCGACGCCGGCCCATTTTTTTGATTGTCAGTCGACCGGCCTGCGGTCGGGCGAGAAGGCGATGATCGTCACGCCCAGCAGCGCCACGGTCCCACCCGCAATCATGCCGACCGTGATCGGCGTGCCGAAATAGAGCGAGGCAAAGACCGTCGACATCACCGGCGATGCCAGCATCAGCGGCATGATGGTCGAGATCGGATAGCGCTGCAGCAGCCAGGCGAGCGTCCCCTGCCCCAGCACCGTCGCGCCCAGGCAGGAAAAGGCGAACCAGCCGGTCGGCACCCAGCCGACATCGGCCAGCCCCGCAATCGCGGGCCGCTCGAAAATCAGGGCAAAGGGCGCCAGCACCGCCGCGCCCATCAGCCCGTTCCACGCCTGGCCGTTCATCACGCTCACCCCGGTCAGCTTGCGCTGCACCAGGGTCGCGCCGCCCCACGCCATCGCCGCGCAGGCCATCACCAATACGGCGGGCACCTCCGCCAATATATGCGGGTCGAACACCAGCGCCACGACCCCGGCAAAGGCGAGCAGCACGCCGACAATCTTGCGCCGGTTGAGCCGCTCGCCCAGCAGCAGCGCGCCCAGCAGCAGCGAGAAGGGCACGCTGAGTTGCCCGGCAATCGCCAGCGCCCCGACATTCGTCGCCATGAACAAAGCCAGGTTCAGCAGCAGCAGGAACAGCCCGCCATTGAGGAAGCCATAGAGCATCAGCCAGCCGGTCCGGCCCGGCAGCGGACGCAGCGCCGGCGCACAGATCAGGAACACCGTCCCCATCCGCAGCGCCACCGACAATAGCGGCGCGGTCGCGTCCACCACCACCTTCATCGCGATCACGTTGAGCGCGAACATGATGTTCACCAGCAACGCCAGCGCCATGCCGCCCGGCCCGAACCGATGGTTCGCCATGGGTTCGCCATCGGCCATTTCCGCATCCTTCCCGCTTCAACCACCGTTCAGACTCAGACGGCTATTGGCTTATTTATGCACACTGGTATAGATTTTGGCCAGAGAAGAAGGAAAGAGGAATCGGGATGTCGATGAAGCATGTTTCGCGCGTGATGATGGTCGCTATGGCGGTCGCCGCCACCGCCCCGGCGCTGGCCCAGACGGGCGATGCGACCAAGGGCAAGGCGGTTTTCGCCCGCTGCGCCGTCTGCCACTCGGTCGATCCGGGCGTGAAGAAGCTAGGCCCTTCGCTCTCGGGCGTGTTCGGGCGCACGTCGGGCACCGTCCCCGGCTTCACTTATTCCCCGGCGATGCAGAAGGCCAAGATCCGCTGGGATGCCAAGTCGCTGGACGGCTTCCTTGCCAAGCCCAGCGCCGCCGTCCCCGGCAGCCGTATGGTCTTTGCCGGCCTGCCCAACCCGGCCGATCGCGCCAACCTGCTCGCCTATCTCGCCGGCGCCACCAAGAAATAGCACCAAAAGTATCCCATAGTGCAATAATTCTTGCCCTCCATTCCTGCACCCGCTATCAGAATCATCAACCGATGCAGCAGATAGACGGGGACAGGAGCGGATGGCGATGACAGCGGTCATGACGGACAAGGCAGGCAGCCGATGAGCGGCCGCGCGCTTGAAGGGATCAAGGTTCTAGACCTGTCGCGCGTGCTCGCGGGGCCATGGTCGACCCAGATACTCGCGGACTTCGGTGCCGACGTCATCAAGATCGAACTGCCCGGCCATGGCGACGATACCCGCGCCTGGGGCCCGCCCTTCCTGACCGGCGCCGATGGCCAGCCGGAAATCGGCACCAGCGCCTATTATCTGTCCTGCAACCGCAACAAGCGCTCCGCCGCGATCAACCTGGCGACGCCGCAAGGCGCCGAGCTGATCCGTCGGCTGGCGGCGGAAGCCGACATATTGGTCGAAAATTTCAAGGTTGGGGGCCTCAGCAAATACGGTCTCGACTATGCCAGCCTGAAGGCGATCAACCCGCGCCTCGTCTATTGCTCGATCACCGGCTTCGGCCAGACCGGCCCCTATGCCGACAGGGGCGGTTATGATTTCGTTGCCCAGGGCATGGGCGGCTTCATGAGCATCACCGGCGAAGAGGATGGCGGCCCGCTGCGCGCTGGCGTCGCCATGGCCGACCTGTCGACCGGCATGTTCGCCACCGTCTCCATCCTCGCCGCCCTGCGCCATGCCGAACGCACGGGCGAAGGGCAACAGATCGACGTGTCGCTGCTCGATACCCAGATCGCGATGCTCGCCAATCAGGGGATGAACTGGCTGGTCGGCGGCATCGTACCCGGACGCCTGGGCAATCGCCATCCCACCGTCGTCCCCTACAAGACGTTCGAGGTTGCCGACGGCATGATGATCATCGCGATCGGCAATGATCGGCAGTTCCGCGCCTTCTGCGCGGAAATGGGCCATGTGGAACTGGGCACCGATCCGCTTTATGCCACCAGCGCCCAGCGCCTCATCAACCGCGACGCGATCGAGGCGAAGGTGCAGGAGATCGTGCGCCCCTTCGCCCGCGACGACCTGATGGCGCGCTTCGTGGCCGCGGGTGTCCCCGCCGGCCCGGTCAACAGCATCCAGGATGTGTTCGAGGATCCCTTCATTGACGCCCGCCAGACCGTCCATCGCTATCGCCGGGAAGAGGATGGGGTCGAGATCCCGACCGTCGCCTATCCCGGCAAGCTGTCGGCGACGCCGGCCGATTATCGTCACTGCCCGCCGCGCGTGGGCGAACATAGCCGCGAAATATTGGGGGAATGGCTCGGCCTCGACGACGGCGCGCTCGACGCGCTGACGAGCGACGGCGCGATCGCCCAACGCCCCGTGAAGGAGAGGACACAGGCATGAAGATCGACCAGGGGGTAGCCGCCATCGTCACCGGCGGGGCATCGGGTCTGGGCGAGGCGACGGCCCGCGCCATCGCGGCGCAGGGCGCCAAGGTGGCGCTGTTCGATTTCAACGAGGAAACCGGGACGAAGGTCGCGGCGGACATCGGTGGCACCTTCTGCAAGGTCGATGTCACCGACGAGGCCTCGGTCGATGCCGGTTTTGCCAAGGCGCGCGCCGCCCATGGCCAGGAACGTATCCTGGTCAATTGCGCGGGCACCGGCAATGTCATCAAGACCGCCAGCCGCGACCGCGAGACCGGCGAGATCAAGGCCTTCCCGACCGACCAGTTCGAACGGATCATCCAGATCAACCTGATCGGCACCTTCCGCTGCTGCGCCAAGTCGGCCGCCGGCATGCTGAGCCTCGATCCGCTGGAGGACAAGGCGCGCGGCGTCATCATCAATACTTCCAGCGCGGCGGCGGTCGACGGCCAGATCGGCCAGGCGGCCTATTCCGCGTCGAAGGGCGGCATCGTCAGCCTGACCTTGCCGATGGCGCGCGACCTGATGGGCGAAGGCATCCGCGTCAACGCGATCCTGCCCGGTATCTTCGACACGCCGCTGATGGCGCGGGCCAGCGACAAGGTGCGCGATGCGCTGTCGGCCACCGTTCCCTTCCCCAAGCGTTTCGGCAAGCCCGAGGAGTTTGCCGCGATGGCGCTGGCGATGATCGAGAATGACTATTGGAACGGCGAATATGTGCGGCTCGATGGTGGCCTGCGCATGCCGCCGCGCTGAGGGAGAAGGACGATGTCCGAAGAAGCGCAGCCCGAATTCGTGACCTATAATGTGGTGGACGGCGTCGCCTGGGTGATGCTGAACCGTCCCCAATATGGCAATGCCCAGAATTACCGGCTGCTCGGCCAGCTCGACGACGCCTTCAAGCGCGCGGTCGAGGATGACGGGGTCAAGGTGATCGTGCTCGGTGGCGAGGGCAAGCATTTCTCCGCCGGCCATGACATCGGCACCCCAGACAAGGACAGCCACATGCCGCGCACGCGCACCAGCATGTGGTGGGACCATCTGAACAAGGGCGGCGCCGAACGCCAATATGTGCTGGAACAGGACGGCTATCTGGGCCTGTGCCGACGCTGGGCCGACATCCCCAAGCCGATGATCGCCATGGTGCAGGGGGCCTGCATCGCCGGCGGGCTGATGCTGGCCTGGGTCTGCGACCTCATCATCGCATCGGAAGACGCCTTCTTCCAGGATCCGGTGCAGCGCATGGCCCAACCGGGGGTCGAATATTTCGCCCATGCCTTCGAATTGCCGACCCGCGTTGCGCGCGAACTGCTGCTGCTCGGCCGCCGCATGCCCGCCCAGCGCGCCTATAATTTCGGCATGGTGAACGAGATTTTCCCGCGCGAGACGCTGCGCGAGGAAGTGGCCAAGATCGCCGCCGAGATCGCCCAGCATGAACGGTTCGGCCTGGCGCTGACCAAGCAGGCGTTCAACTTCGTCGAGGATGCGCGCGGCAAGCGGCAGGTGATGGATAGCGTGTTCCACATGCACCATCTCGCCCATGCCCATAATCAGCTGATGACAGGCAATCTGGTCGGCGGGCTGGATGCCAAGGCAATGGCATCGGCCAATAAGAAGCAGGCGGGGGAAGGATGAGCGCGACCATGGAGATGGACAAGAATATTCTGGTCCTGCCCGATCTGCCGGCCTTGCTGTCGGGCGCAGCCGATGCCGCGCACGCCTTCGTCGCCGCTGCCCGCCCGCAGGTGAAGGCGCGGATCTGCAACGAAAGCGGCAAGGTCGATCGCGTCCTCGCCGATGTCGAACAGCATGTCGTCCACGGCTTTGGCTGGTTCGCCGCCTATGCCGAAATGCTGCGCGAAGTCGCCAGCTGGGCCGCCAGTCTCGACACGCAGGGCAGCTTTGGCGAGATCGAGGCACTGCTCGCCCAATTGCTCTTCGCCGAATATGGCGCGCAGATGCTGGGCGGCATCCCGATGAACCAGGGCGAGGTGATCCGCCCTACCGACCTTAGCGACGATCTGTCCGCGCTCGACGCACCGGCCCTGCGCACCCTCATCCGCAGCGGCGGCGGCCAGGCGGTGAAGAGCGCGATCGCCGGCCACCTGGTCGATGCGCGCGGGCGGGCGACGCTGGAAAATTGCGGCCTCGACGAGATGTTCGACATGGTGCGCGACCAGTTCTTCGCTTTGTCGAACGAGAAGGTCGCGCCCTTCGCCCATGAATGGCATCTCAAGGATGAACTCATCCCGTTGCCACTGGTCCAGGAACTGGGCGAGATGGGCGTGTTCGGCATGACGATTCCAGAAGAGTTTGGCGGCCTTGGCATGGGCAAGACCGCGATGTGCGTCGTGTCGGAAGAATTGTCGCGCGGCTGGATCGGCGTCGGCAGCCTCGCCACCCGGTCGGAAATCGCAGCAGAACTGATCCTGACCGGCGGCACCGCCGAGCAGAAGGCCCATTGGCTGCCGCAGATCGCCAATGCCGCGATCCTGCCCACCGCCGTCTTTACCGAGCCGGACACCGGTTCCGACCTTGGCGCGCTGCGCACCCGCGCGACGCTTACCGGCGACGAATATCGGGTCAGCGGCAACAAGACCTGGATCACCCATGCCGCCCGCGCCGATGTGATGACCCTGCTGGTCCGCACCGATCCCGACACCCGCAACTATAGCGGCCTGTCGATGCTGATCGCGCCCAAGCAGCGCGGCACCGTCGACGCCCCCTTCCCCACGCCCGGCATGAGCGGCGGCGAGATCGAGGTGATCGGCTATCGCGGCATGAAGGAATATGAGATAGCCTTCGACGATTTCCGCGTGCCTGCCGCCAATCTGCTCGGCGGGGTCGAGGGCCAGGGCTTCAAGCAGTTGATGGCGACCTTCGAAAGCGCCCGTATCCAGACCGCCGCCCGCGCCATCGGCGTCGCCCAGGCGGCGCTCGACATCGGCCTTTCCTACGCACTCGACCGCAAGCAGTTCGGCCGGCCGATCTTCGACTTCCCGCGCGTCGCCAACAAGCTGGCGATGATGGCGGCGGAGATCATGGGCGCGCGCCAACTCACCTATTTCGCCGCCCGGCGCAAGGACGAAGACAAGCGCTGCGACCTGGAAGCCGGCATGGCCAAGCTGATCGGCGCGCGGGTCGCCTGGGCGGCGGCCGACAATGCGCTGCAGATCCATGGCGGCAACGGCTTCGCCACCGAATATCAGGTCAGCCGCCTGCTGGCCGACGCGCGCATCCTCAACATTTTCGAGGGTGCCGGCGAAATCCAGGCCCAGGTCATCGCCCGCCGCCTGCTCGACGAAGCCAATTGAAGGATCGGCCCTTCCCCGCCACCGGGGAAGGGCCGATCCATTCCCCTCAGAGCCGTTCCACGATCGTCACATTGGCCATGCCGCCAGCCTCGCACATGGTCTGGAGGCCATAGCGCGCGCCACGATCATGCAGCGCGCTGACCAGCGTCGCCATCAGCTTGGCGCCCGATCCGCCCAGCGGATGGCCCAGCGAAATCGCCCCGCCATGCACGTTGAGCCGCGCCGGATCGGCGCCCAGCGCCTTGGCCCAGGCCAGCGGCACCGGCGCGAACGCCTCATTCACTTCATAAAGATCGATATCGCCCAGCGTCATGCCCGCCCGCGCCAGCGCGCGCTCGGTCGCCGGGATCGGCGCCTCCAGCATGATGACCGGATCATGGCCCAGCACGGTCATTTCATGCACCCGCGCCAGCGGCGTCAGGCCATGGGTCTTGAGGCCCCGCTCATTGACGATCAGCAGCGCCGCGGCGCCGTCGCAGATCTGGCTGGCATTGGCGGCGGAAATCACCCCGCCCTCGGTCAACAGCTTGACGCTGGCAATCTTCTCCAGGCTGGCGTCGAAGCGAATGCCCTCATCCACCTTGTGGACCAGCGTCTCGCCCTCGGCGGTCTCGACCTCCAGCGGCACGATCTCCGCATCGAACTTGCCGGCCTGCGTCGCCGCCGCCGCGCGATGATGGCTTTCCAGCGCATAGGCATCGAGCGCCGCACGGTCGAAGCCATATTTGCGGGCCATCATCTCGGCCCCGCCAAACTGGCTGAACGGCGTGTCGGGATAGCGCGCCTCGATCCCCGGACTGCGATAGGTGCCAAAGCCATGCTTGGCCGCCAGCGTCCAGGGCAGGCCCATCGGCACGCGCGTCATGCTCTCGACACCGGCGGCGATCACCACGTCCTGCACGCCCGCCATCACCGTCGCTGCGGCAAAATGCAGCGCCTGTTGCGACGAACCGCACTGGCGGTCGACATGGGTGCCGGGCACGGATTCGGGCAGCCCGCTGGCCAGCACGGCGTTGCGGGCGATGTTCGCGCCCTGCTCGCCGCCGGGACAGGCGCAGCCCATGATGACATCCTCGATCGCGGCCGGGTCGATCCCGCTGCGGCCTACCAGTCCCGCCAGCACGCGCCCGGCCAGATCCGCAGGATGCACCCCCGCCAGCCTGCCGCCCCGCTTGCCACCGGCGCTGCGCGCCACGGCCGCAATATATGCCTCCGCCATCCGACTCCTCCAATTATATACCTAGATGCAATTTTATTGCCTTACCCCGCCCATTCGGCAGGGCCAAGGCAATTATGCACCAACGGAAAATATTTGGAGATGTTCGGGCAGGTCGACATCGTCGGCGAGACCGGGCCGCCGGAGGATCGACACGCGATGCCCGGCTCGTTCCGCTTCGCCCACATGCGCGGCACAGCTGCCCGGCCCGAAACGCAACGGGATAAGGCCGGGCCGCTTCAGCAACAGCGCATTCGTTCCCTGCCCCTCTCGGTCGGTGGCGATCACCACATCGGCGGGTTCCTGCACCATCGCGTGCAGGTCCGCAGCCGCCAGCATCGGCAGGTCCGCGCTCAGGATCAGCACCGGGTGATCGGCCGGCAACGCCTGCATCGCCACCATCAGCGCCGGCACATGGCCCGGCTCCCGCTCGGCCAGGACAGTCGCGGCCCGCTCAGTCGCGAAACCGCGCACCTCCGGGCAGGCGCTGACGACATGCACGGTCGCATCCGGGATCGCATCGCGCGCGGCCGCCAGCACATGCCCCAATAATTGCCGGCACAGCGCCGCCCGATCCCGTGGCCCCAGAACCTCGGCTAGCCGGCTCTTGCCCTGCGCGAAGCTCTTGGCCGGGATCAGGATCGACAGGGTCATGGCACCGCGCGCCGCAACGCCGCCGCAAAATCGATCATTTGAGCGGCCAGCGCCCGCTGCTGATCGACATTGCGCATCAATATGTCGGCGCTGCGCACCGCCAGACCCTCGTCGGCCCAGCCCTGCGCATCGGCCACGTCCACCATCAGCCCGTCGATCAGCCCGTCATAATGGCGGGCGATCGTCGCCGGCGTCGTCGGCAGCCCCAGTTCGGTCATGATCTTGGCCGCCGGCCCCTTGACCGCCTGCCCCGCGATGAAGGGCGACAGCGCCACGCACGGCACGCGCCGCGCCACCAGCCTGTCGCGCACACCCGGCACCGCCAGGATCGGGTCGATCGACAGGATGGGGTTGGACGGACAGAGAATGATCGCCTCCAGCGCGGGATCATCCAGCGCCGCCTCCAGCCCAGCACTCGGCCGCGCCGCTGCTGCGCCGTCGAACCGGATCGATTTGAAGCGCGGCCCGCATTGATGGCGCACGAAATAATCCTGGAAGGCCATTTCGCCCTGGTCGGTGTCGATCATCGACCGGACCGGATCGTCGCTCATCGGCACGATCGCCGGCCCGATGCCCAGCCGCGCGGCGATGTCGGCCGTGACCGAAGACAGCGTGCCCTCGCGCAGCAAGGCGGTGCGCAGCACATGGGTCGCCAGATCGCGATCGCCCAGGTTGAACCAGCTTTCGCCGCCCAGCCGCCGTGTCGCGTCCATGAAGGCCCAGCTTTCATCGGCCACGCCCCAGCCCCGCACGCTATCGTTCATGCCCGCCAGCGCATAGGTGACGCTATCGATGTCGGGCGAGATATGCAGCCCCATATGGACGAAATCGTCACCGGTGTTGACGGCAATGGTCAGTGCGCCGAGCGGCACGACGCCGGCCAGGCCATTGGCCAGCTTGGCGCCGCCGACGCCCCCGGCCAGGGCCAGCACGCTCATGGGAACAGGTCCATTGCCGGTTCGCGGATCAGTTCGGCCGCGCTGCCCTCATTGCGGCCCCGCGCAATGCCGCGCGCCACGACGATCGGCCGGCCTTCCCCGGCCTGCCCCATGATCAGCGAGGCGGCGGCCGCCACCTCGTCGGCCAGGCCCAGTTCGCTGGTCTGCAACGGCCGGCCATGCAGGTCCGGCTCGCCGCGCAGGTCGAGCAGGCCGCTCATACCGGCGACGCCGATCGCCACGCCACAGGTGCCCTTGCGCCAGGCCCGGCCCAGACTGTCGATGATGACCACCGCAATGTCGACGCCCAGGGCATCATGCACCGCCCGCCGCAGCGCCGCAGCGCTGCCATCGGGATCGAGCGGCAGCAGCAGCGCGACGCCATCCCCATCCTGCGCGATATTGGACTGGTCGATCCCGGCATTGGCCAGCACCAGACCCAGCCGATGGCGCACGATCAGCACGCCCGGCCGGACCCGCATCAGTTTCTCGCTCTCCGACAGGATCAGTTCGACCAGCCGGGGATCCTTGTGGCATTGCGCTGCCAGATCGATCGCCTCGGCCGAGGGCGATACGCTGGCCAGCGGCACCGCGCGTCCCTCCGCCTTGGATATGATCTTCTGCGCCAGCACGACGATGTCGCCATCCTGCAGCGACAGACCATTGGCATGGCAGGCCGACAGCAGCATGGCCGACAGATCGTCGCCCGGCGCAACCATGGGAACCCCGTTCAGGGCCGATAATGTGACAGCGGCCGGTGCGACTATCATGGATGCAGCTTACACTCCGGTGATGCGAATACCCGATCCGGGCACCTTGTACCGCCTGTTGAGCGCAATCAAGACCGACGTAAGTCCTTCTGCAACAACCGAATTACACAAGGGCCCGGCATTCCAGGCGCGCAGGCCGATTTCCTGCGCCAGTGCGACCACCTGGTCCGCCGCCTCGCTGTCGTCGGCGCAGACCAGCACGTCGCACTCGATCTCCTCGTCCAGCTTGGTCAAATGATGCGCGCTGATATTCTGGAAGGCGGATACGACGCGGACGCCCTCGCCCAGCATCTTCTGCACCGCCTCGACCGCCGATCCGCCGTCGGGCAACTGCACCCGGCTGACCTTGGGCGGCACCAGCGGCACGGTCACGTCGATCAATATCTTGCCCGCCAGCGCATCGGCGACATCCTTCACCGTCGATTGCTGCGCAGCATAGGGCACGGCCAGCACGATGATGTCGGCCTGCGCCGCCGCATCGGGATTGGCCGCGCCGACGACCGAACTGCCGCCCAGCGTCGCGTTCATCGCGTCGGCCGCTTCCTGCGCCCGCTCGGCGGTGCGGCTGCCGATGATGACCTTGTGCCCCTTGTGCGCCCAGCGCAGCGCCAGGCCGCCACCTTCCTTGCCGGTCCCGCCAAGCACGGCGATCGTCGCCAAAGCCTCATTCTGCATATTCAAACCTCTCCTGGTTCGTATCGGCCTCGCGCCGCCGCTTGCGCGGGGGCGTCAGGACCATGGGTGTCAGTTCCGCCGCGGTCATTCCGCGTGCATGGATATCCTCGCTCACGCCGCCATAGGCGGTGCTGCGCTGCCGGGGCGTGCGGTCGATCGACCGGATCAGCGCCTCCATCGCCGCGGGCGGCATTTCCTGGCCATGCTGGGTGCCGGCCGCGCGCGAGATGCTCTCGTTCATCAGCGTGCCACCCAGGTCATTGGCGCCGCCCTCCAGGCAGGCCTTCACCCCTTCCGGCCCCAGCTTGACCCAGCTGGTCTGGATAGACCGGATATGCGGGTGCAGCGCCAGCCGCGCGACCGCGTGCATCAGCCGCACCTCGCGGAAGGTCGGGCCATGGCGCGACTGGCCGCGCACGCCCATCGGCGCCTCCATATGGACGAAGGGCAAGGGCACGAATTCGGTGAAGCCGCCGGTCCGCCGCTGCAGGTCGCGGATGCGGATCAGGTGCCTTGCCCAGTGGCGCGGCGTATCGACATGGCCGAACATGATCGTCGCGGTCGTCGTGAAGCCGACGCGATGCGCGGTCTCGATCACCTCGAGCCATTGGGCCGTGTCCAGCTTGTCCGGGCAGATGATCGCCCGCACCTCGTCATCCAGTATCTCGGCCGCCGTGCCGGGCAGCGTGTCGAGCCCCACCGCCTTCAGCCGGCGCAGGAAGTCCTCGACCGGCAGGCCCAGCGTCGCCGCCCCCTGCCACACTTCCAGCGGGGAAAAGGCGTGGATGTGCATTTCGGGCACCGCCGCCTTCACCGCGCGGGCCAGGTTCAGATAGGTGTCGCCGGTATAATGGGGGTGGATGCCCCCCTGCAGGCAGACTTCCGTGCCGCCCCGTTCCCATGCCTCGCGGGTGCGGCGGACGACCTCTTCCAGGTCCAGGTCATAGGGCTTGCCGCGCAGCGCTTCCGCCTTGTCGCCCTTGGAAAAGGCGCAGAAGCTGCATTTATAGGCGCAGATATTGGTATAGTTGATGTTGCGGTTGACGACATAGCTGATCGTGTCGCCCATCTCCTGCATCCGCAGCGCGTCCGCGCTGGCGCAGACATGCTCCAGGTCACTCTCGCGCGCGGTGAACAGCGTCTCGATCTCGGCTTCTTCCAGCAGCGCCCCGGCCATCGCCCGGTCGACGATCGCCGCGATCGCGGGATCGACCGGCAGCGCCGACGGCCGCGTGATGCGCGGCTCCAGCGCGATACCCGGCGACCAGTCATCCTCGCGCGCAAAGCCCATCGCATCGGCATGGGCCAGCACATGACGGACCATCGCCTGGTCCTGCCAGCGCTCATTATCCTGCGCATAGGCGGGATAGACCGGCAGCCGCGCTACCAGCATTCGCCCTTCGCCCTCGGTCGCGGCGCGCAGCCGCTCGACCGCCGGCCAGGGGGCTTCCGGGTTCACATGGTCGGGCGTCACCGGCGACACCCCGCCCCAGTCGTTGATCCCCGCCGCCATCAGCCGGGGGAAGTCCGCCGCAGACAGGTTGGGCGGCGCCTGGATATTCATCTCTGGCCCCAGGATCAGCCGCGCCACCGCGATCGTCCACAGCAGATCGTCCATGTCCGGCTCGGGCGCATCGGCCATCACCGTGCGTTCCTTGGCCCGGAAATTCTGGACGATCACTTCCTGGATATGGCCATAGCCATCCTGCAGGTCGCGGATCGCCTCCAGCGCCTCGATCCGTTCCTCGCGCGTCTCGCCAATGCCGATCAGGATGCCGGTGGTGAAGGGGATGGCCAGTTCGCCCGCCAGCCGGATCGTCTCCAGCCGTGCCGCCGGTTCCTTGTCAGGCGATCGATAATGGGCGCCGCCCTTGCGGCACAGCCGGTCGGACACCGACTCCAGCATCAGCCCCTGCGACACCGACACCCGGCGCAGCCTGGCCATTTCCTCGCGGGTCATGACCCCGGCATTGATGTGCGGCAGCAGCCCGGTCTCGTCGCGCACCAGCGCCGCCATCTCGGCCAGATAGGACAGGGTGCTGTCATGGCCCAGCCGCGCCAGTTCCTCGCGCGCGGCGGCGAAGCGCAGTTCCGGCTTGTCGCCCAGCGTGAACAGCGCTTCGGTGCAGCCCGCCGCCTTGCCGGCGCGTGCCACCGCCAGCACTTCCTCGCGCGTCATATAGGCATTCTCGCCCGGCCGGGGCGGCTGGGAGAAGGTGCAATAATGGCAGAGATTGCGACATAGCTGGGTCAGCGGGATGAAGATCTTGCGCGACCAGCTCTGCACCCGGCCATGGCCTTCGTCGCGCAGCGCCGCCGCCTGCGCCATCAGTTCGGCCAGCGGCATCGCCAGCAGCTCTGCCGTGCGCGCATGCTCCGCTTCGCCGATCCTTTCCGTAACTGCCATCATCCCGCTCCGCTTGTTTCGTCTTCTATGTTCTGATTGTGATTGCGCCCCGGTTCAACCGACAGGGCCGGGTCGATCCGGAATAGCGCCGCCGCGTTGTCCCAATTGCCTGAGCATCGCCACCGGCAGGTCCGCCGGCGCTTCCAGCAACGCCACCAGCGTCTGCAGGAAATGCTCGACACTCGCCTCGCTGCCCCACATCGGATGCGCCCGGCTCTCGTCTGCCAGCGCGCGCTGCCGTGCCGACAGCACGGCGCTGAGGTAAGCGCCCATGAACACGAAGCGCTGGTTCTGCAACGCCACCGGCAGGTCCGCCATCATGCCCCGTAGATGATCGAGGCACCGGCCATAGGCATTGTTCCAGGCCGGATCGATCGCATCCAGCATCATGTCGCGATGGGTCATGGCAAAGATGACGATGAACTGGACATAATGGCTATCGGGCAGCGCCAGCACCGGCCGCACCAATATCTCCACCACTTCGCGGATCGAGCGCGGCCCGCCCTGCGCCTCCAGCCCGTCGAGCGCCGCATTGCGCTCCCGTTCGAGCGCCATCGCGCCGTCCATCACCAGCGCCCGGACCAGCGCCTCCTTCGACCCGAAATAATAGCTGACGGCACCGTGATTCTTCTGCCCCGCCGCCGCCGCAATCTCGCGCACGGTCACGCCGTCGACGCCCTTTTCGGCGAACAGGCGCAACGCCACCTGCTTGATCTGCTCGGCAGCAGAACCGCGGGTGGCATCATCGGCCTTGGCGAGTTGAAGTCTAACCATGAGTGCAATTTCTCATTGCAATGCTGGTTCGTCAAGTGCATTATCCAATTGACCTAATCGACGGCTAACAGTCGAAAAAAGCGAGGGATGCCTAAGTGGAATCAGCGGTCGACATCGAGTCGCTGGCGACGTGGATGACGGATCAGGGGCTTGGCGCCGGTCCGATCGACAACGTGACGCCGCTTGCCGGAGGGACGCAGAATATCCTGCTGCGCCTGACCCGCGACGGCCGCGATTATATCTTCCGTCGCCCGCCGGCGCATCCCCGCCCCAACAGCAATGCAACGATGCGGCGTGAGGCCCGGCTGCTGCGCGCCATCGCCGGCACCAATGTTCCCCATCCCGCGCTGATCGCCGATTGCGGCGACGAAAGCGTGCTGGGCGTCGCCTTCTATTTGATGGAGCCGATCGATGGCTTCAATCCGGTCGGCCAGCTGCCCATGCCCCATGCCGGGTCGCCGGCGATGCGCCATGCCATGGGCCTGGCGCTGGTCGACGGGATCTCCGCATTGGGCGCGCTCGATCATCAGGCGCTGGGCCTGGCCGATTTCGGCCGGCCCGACAATTTCCTTGGCCGCCAGGTCGATCGCTGGCGCAGCCAGCTGGCCGGCTATGGCGAATTTGCCGACTGGACCGGGCCGCAGGCGCTGCCATCGGTCGACGCCATCGCCGCCTGGCTGGAACGGCACCGCCCGGCCGATTTCACCCCCGGCATCATGCATGGCGACTATCATCTCGCCAATGTCATGTACCGCCCCGACAGCGGCGATCTTGCCGCGATCATCGACTGGGAACTGGCAACGATCGGTGATCCGCTGCTGGACCTGGGCTGGGTGCTTGCGACCTGGCCCGACGGCAGCGGCGCCAGCACCGTGTCGGTCACGCCATGGGAGGGTTTCCCGACGCCCGCCGAGCTGGTCGCCCGCTATGGCGCCGGCTCCGCGCGCAATCTGTCCGCGGTCGACTGGTATCATGTCCTCGCCTGCTACAAGCTCGGCATCCTGCTGGAGGGCACCCATGCCCGCGCCTGTGCCGGCAAGGCCCCCCGCGACACCGGCGACCGGCTCCACAGCCGCGCCATCCACCTTTTCGACCGCGCCCAGGCGCTGATCCGTTGACATGCAGGAAGGATGTTCCCCCTTGGGCAATGAACTGGACTTCACCGGAAAGACGGTGCTGGTGGTCGGCGGATCGAGCGGCATCGGCAATGGCATGGCCCAGGCCTTCCTGAAGCGCGGCGCCCGCGTCCATGTCTGGGGCACCCGCGCCAGCGCCGCCGATTATGCCGGCGAGGAAGGGTCGGACCTCGACAATATCGGCTATACCCAGGTCGATGTCAGCGATCCCGCCGCGATCGCCGCCGCACCCGCCCCCTTCGATGCGCTGGACGTCCTCATCCATTCGCAGGGCGCCGTCCTCTATCGCCGCCAGGAGTTCGAGGTCGACGGCTGGAACAAGGTGATGGCGGTCAACCTCGACTCCATCCTCCACATCTCCAACCGCTTCAAGGATGCGCTGGCCGCCACAAAGGGCGCCGTCATCGTCGTCAGCTCGATCGGCGGGTTCAAGGCGCCCTTCGGCAACCCCGCCTATGCCGCATCGAAGGCCGGCGCCGTCAATCTGGTCCGCGCGCTCGCCATCGCCTGGGCTGGCGAGGGCATCCGCGTCAACGGCATCGCCCCCAGCCTGGTCGATACCAAGATGACCAAGGTGACGATGGACAATGACGAGCGGCGCGACCGCGCCTTGTCGCGCATCCCGCTCGGCCGCTTCGGTGCCGTGGAAGAGATGGCCGGCGTCGCCCTGTTCCTCGCCTCCCCCCTCTCCACCTACATCTGCGGGCAGACGCTGATCGTGGACGGCGGCCTCACGCTGACCTGATCCCCCTGCCCGCCTTCGCCCCATTTCCCAAAAGGACCGATCGCATGGATTTCGAATATTCCGACAAGGTGCAGGCGCTGCGGGCGCAGCTCACCGATTTCATGGACGCCCATGTCTATCCGATCGAGAAGGAACGGGATCATTTCCACCATGATCCCGCCCATCTGTGGCAGCGCTGGCCGGGCACCGAAGCGATCAAGGCGAAGGCGAAGCAAGCGGGCCTGTGGAACCTGTTCCTGCCGCATGAATATGGGGCATGGAGCCCCGGCCTCACCAACCTCGAATATGCGCCGCTGGCCGAGCTGATGGGCCGGGTGATCGGATCGTCGGAATATTATAATTGCTCCGCCCCCGACACAGGCAATATGGAAGTGCTCGCCCGCTACGGCACGCCCGAGCAGCAGGAAAAATGGCTGAAGCCCCTGCTCGCCGGCGATATCCGCTCCTGCTATGTCATGACCGAGCCGGGGGTCGCCTCGTCCGACGCCACCAATGTCGAAACGACGATCGTCGCCGATGGCGACGACTATGTCATCAACGGCCGCAAATGGTGGATTTCGGGCGCGCTCGATCCGCTGACCAAAGTCTATATCCTGCTCGGCCGCACCCCCAATGCTGACCGGCCGCGCCACCAGCAGCATTCGCAGATCCTGATCCCGGCCGACACGCCGGGGATAGAGATCGTCCGCCCGCTCGACGTGATGAACGCCGTGCATTCGCCCGGCGGCCATGCCGAAATGGTCTTCAAGGATGTGCGCGTGCCAAAAGAAAATCTGATCCTGGGCGAAGGACGCGGGTTCGAAATCGCCCAGGGCCGCCTGGGGCCGGGCCGCATCCACCACTGCATGCGTCTGATCGGCCAGGCCCAGCGCGCGCTCGAATATATGGCCCGCCGCGTCGACAGCCGCGTCGCCTTCGGCCGCAAGCTCGCCGATCAGGGCAGCATCCGCCAGGATATCGCCTTGTCCTTCTGCGAGATCGAACAGGCCCGGCTGCTGACGCTCAAGGCTGCCGACGCGATGGACCGCCACGGCAACAAGGTCGCCAAGGATCTGATCGCCGCGATCAAGATCGTCGCCCCGCGCATGACCCAGACGGTTGCCGACCGGGCGATGCAGGTGTTCGGCGGCATCGGCATGGCCAGCGACTTCCCGCCCGCCGCCGCCTTCATGAATGCGCGCTACCTGCGCCTCGCCGACGGGCCGGACGAAGTCCACATGGCCCAGCTCGGCAAGCTCAAGATCGCCGAACTCAACGCACTGCCGCAACGCTGAGAGACGCAAGAGGGCGAAGGGAAGGATCATGCTGATGACCAGCCAGGAGAAAGCCCCGGACGGCGGCGACACCCAGCATCTGGGTACCGCCTGGTGGATGGTGGCCGTGCTGTTCGGCCTCTATGTCCTGTCCTGGGTCGACCGGCTGATCGTGTCGATGCTGGTCACGCCGATCAAGGCGCATCTGCTGCTCAGCGATGTGCAGGTCAGCATGATCACCTCGACCTCCTTCGCCATCTTCTACGCCATTTTCGGCCTGCCGCTCGGCTGGGCGGCGGATCGCTATTCGCGCCGCTGGATCATCTTCGGCGGCGTCGCGCTCTGGGCCGTCGCCACCACCGCCTGCGGCTTCGCGCAAAGCTATGAGGCGCTGCTGGTCGGCCGCGTCTTCGTTGGAGTGGGGGAAGCGGCGCTGCTGCCCGCCGCCTATTCGCTGATCGCCGACGCCTTTCCGCCGCGCCTGCTGACCCGCGCCACCTCCACCTTCCAGATGGCGGGCAAGGTCGGCTCAGCGACAGCATTTGCCTTGGGCGGCGTCGCCATTGCCTTCGCCGCCGCGCATAGCGGCATCCATATTCCCTTCCATGGCCCCGCCCAGCCCTGGCAGCTGGTGATGATGATGGTCGGCGTGCCCGGCCTGCTCATCGCCCTGCTGGTCTTCACCTTCCCCGAACCGGGCCGCCGCGGCGCGACCAGGGCCGCGCGCCCGGTCGCGGAAAAGGGCGCGATCGCCGGCTTCGTGCGCCAGAACTGGCGGCTGCTGGCGCTGATGCTGGTCGGCACCTCCTGCCTTGCCATGTGCGGCTATTCGATGACCAACTGGGTGCCCGCCTATATCGAACGGCATTTCGGCTGGAAGCCGGTGCAATATGGCGTGGCGTTGAGCCTGATGAACATCGTTTCGGCCGTGTCGCTGGTGATCAACGGCTGGATCGTCGACCGCCTGTTCACGCGCGGCATGACGGATGCGCATCTGCGCTTCTACAGCTGGCTGATCCTCGGCTTCCTGCCGGTGATCGCCTATATGTTCTTCGCCACTAACGTCTATGTCTTCCTGGTCTGCTACTGCGTGGCGCAGTTCATCACCGTGCCCTTCATGGTCTATGTCTCCTCGATCATGGGGCTGATCGCGCCGGCGACGATCCGCGCGCGGATGCTGGCCTTCTTCCTCTTCGTCTTCACCATCTTGGGCCTGGGCGCCGGCCCAGCGATCGTCGCCGCGCTCACTCAATATGTCTTCCGGTCGGAAGCCGCGCTGGGCCAGTCGCTGGCGGTGGTCGTCACCGTCTGCTCGGTCGTCGCCCTCCTCTCCTTCCGCATGGCCCTGCGCTACCTCGCCCCCACCATCGCCGCGCGTGCCGTCCACGCGCCGGCCGCCTGAAAGGACGCTGCATGTCTCTCACCCTCCAGGCTGTCGCGCCCGACCGTCGCACCGACATGGCGCTGACCGACGAGCGCGTCTCGCTCGACTGGCTGCAACTGGATGACCTGCTGAACCGCGCTGCCAATGCCTTGAACGGCCTCGACCTGCGCGAACGCCGCGTCGCCGTCTTCGCGCCCAACAGCGCCGAAACCGTGATCGCCTATGTCGCCTGTCTGGAGGCCGGCATTTCCAGCGTCCCGGTCAGCTTCCACCTCACCCCGTCAGAGGCTGCCTATATCCTCAAGGACAGCGGCGCCGTCGCCCTGCTGGTCGGCCCGGAAACGATGGAGGCGGGCCTTGCCGCCGCGGCCGAGGCCGGTGTCGCCACCGTCATCGGCTGGCGCTGTCCCGATCGCGAAGGCGTGATCCATTGGGAAGCGTGGCTCGCTGCCGCCTCGGCCGCAGAGCCTGACCCCAGCGTGCCGCCGCTGCCCCATCTCCATTATACCTCCGGCACCACCGGCCGGCCCAAGGCGACCGAGACCCCGCCGCAATATTTCCCGCGCGTCGCCACGGTCCAGGCGCTGGCGGAAACGGTGCGCGCCCGCATCACGCCCTCGCCCGGCATCGCCGTCGGCCCGCTCTACCATACCGGCCCGCTCGGCATGGCGCGCAACGTCTTCGGCGGCATGAGCCTCATCACGGTCGAGCATTTCGACGCGGAAAAGGCGCTGGCCCTGATCGAGAAATATCGGGTCGCCGGATCGGTCATGGTTCCCACCCATTTCCAGCGCATGCTCGCCCTGCCGGAAGAGGTACGCGCAAAATATGACGTCTCCAGCATCCAGCGTCTCGCCCATACCGGCGCGGCCTGCCCGCGCGCCGTCAAGCAGGCGATGATCGACTGGTTCGGCCCGGTGCTGGTGGAGGCCTATGGCGGCACCGAAGCCGGCTCGACCACCTTCATCACTTCGCCCGAATGGCTCGAACGCCCCGGTTCGGTCGGCCGTGCCTTGGCCCCGTTTCAGACCGTCATCTACGGAGACGATGGCGCGGTGCTGGGCGCCAACGAGGTTGGCCAGGTCTATTTCCGCGACACCAGCGGCCATGGCATCGTCTATCGCGGCGACCCGGAAAAAACCGCCGCCGCCCATATCGCGCCCGGCATCTTCACCCTAGGCGAGATGGGCTATGTCGATGATGCCGGCTATCTCTTCATCACCGATCGCGTGTCCGACATGATCGTGTCGGGCGGTGTCAACATCTATCCGGCGGAATCCGAACATGTGCTGCTGCGCCATCCCAAGGTGGCCGACATCGCCGTGGTCGCCGCCCCCAATGCGGAAATGGGGGAGGAAGCCCGTGCGCTGGTGATCCCGCGCGATCCGGCCGATCCGCCGAGCGCCGACGAACTCAACGCCTTCTGCCGCGCCAGCCTCGCCGGCTATAAATGCCCGCGCGGCTACGAGATGGTCGACGATATCGGCCGCACCATCATGGGCAAGGTCAACAAGAAGGCGCTGCGCCAGCGCTTCTGGCCGTCCGACCGGACGATCGGGGGCTGATCTTCATGCGTCTTGCGTCCCTCACTCTGCCGCTTCTGGCCTTGCTCGCTGCCTGCGCGCCCTCGGGCCAGGCCCGGCGCGATGGCACCGACTGGCCCGGCTATGGCGGCATCGATGAAAATCATTACAGCCCGCTGAAGGACATCAACGACCATAATGTCGGCCGGCTCGGTCTCGCCTGGTATCAGGATATCGACGGCGGCGGCTCCAGCCTGACCGCACCGATCGCGGTCGACGGCATCCTCTATTATGCCTCGGGCTACAGCGTCGTCCACGCGGTCGACGCCGCCACCGGCCATGAACTCTGGACCTATGACCCGCAAAGCTGGAAGGTCGCCGACCAGAAGATGCGCGGCGCCTGGGGCAGTCGCGGCATCGCCTATGACAATGGCGCCGTCTATGTCGGCACGATCGACGGCCGGCTAATCGCCATCAATGCCCGCACCGGGCACAGGCTCTGGTCGACCCAGACCATCGGCAAGGATGACGAACGCTATATCAGCGGCGCCCCCTGGGTCTTCAACGGCAAGGTCTTGATCGGCCATGGCGGCGCGGATTTCGCGCCGATCCGCGGCTATGTCACCGCCTATGACCAGAAGACCGGCAAGCAGCTCTGGCGCTTCCATACCGTGCCCGGCGACCCGAAGCTCGGCTTCGAGAACAAGGCGATGGCGATGGCCGCCAAGACCTGGACCGGCGAGTGGTGGAAATATGGCGGCGGCGGCACCGCCTGGAACGCCATGGCCTATGACCCCAAATATAATCGCATCTATATCGGCGTCGGCAATGGCTCGCCCTGGAACCAGAAGATCCGCAGTCCGGGCGGCGGCGACAATCTCTTCCTCTGCTCGATCGTCGCGCTCGACGCCGACACCGGCGAATATGTCTGGCATTATCAGACCAATCCGGGCGAAACCTGGGACTTCAATTCGGCGATGGACATGGAACTCGCCCGGCTGAAGATCGACGGGCAGGACCGCGACGTGCTGATGCACGCGCCCAAGAACGGCTTCTTCTACGTCATCGACCGCGCCACCGGAAAGCTGATCTCCGCCCGCAACATCGTGCCGGTCAACTGGGCCAGCGGCATCGACGTGAAGAGCGGCCGGCCGATCGAGAACCCGGCCGCCCGCTATCCCGGCGGCAAGGCGGCGATCGTCTATCCCTCGCCCTTCGGCGCCCATAATATCGAGGCGATGTCCTTCAATCCGGGCAGCGGCCTCGTCTATATCCCGACGATGGACCAGGGCCGCGTCTATATCGACCCGGCCGAACCGCTGCAGGGCTGGAAGCATCTCGATGGCCAGCGCATCAGCGTCGGCACCGGCGCGCCGCCGCCCGGCGTCACGCCCGATCGCCCCGCCACCAGCTTCCTGCTCGCCTGGAACCCGGTGACGCAAAGCGAAGCCTGGCGCATTCCCATGCCCGGCCTGCGCGGCGGCGGCGGCACCGCGACCACCGCCGGCAACCTGCTGTTCCAGGGCAATGCCGGCGGCAAGTTCGTCGCCTATGCCGCCACCAGCGGCAAGCCGCTCTGGTCGTTCGATGCCCAGACCGCGGTGATGGCCCAGCCGATCAGCTATCGCGCGCGCGGCAGGCAATATGTGACCGTGATCGCCGGCTCCCGCTTCCCCAGCGCGATCGGCCTGCCGCGCGAATGGAATTACCGCACCCAGCAATGGCGCGTCCTGACCTTCGCCCTCGATGGCGAGGCGGCGCTGCCGAGGGTCGATCCCGTCGACATGCCGGTGATCGACGATCCCGCCTTCGCCGTCGATCCGGCCAAGGCCGCCATCGGCGCCACCGTCTTTGGCCAGCGCTGCTCCATCTGTCATGGCGCCAACGCCGTGTCGGGCGGCGGCGCACCGGACCTGCTCCAGTCGGGCGTTCCGCTCGACACCGCCAGCATGAAGGA
>NZ_NOIW01000239.1:0-2009 GCF_002708645.1 Sphingobium sp. IP1 | reverse complement strand
GGGGTCGGGGTCGGCGTGGGGGTCGGCGTCGGGTTGATGATCACGTCGCCGCCGGTGCCGGGCGAAGCGATGTCGTCCGCGCCGCAGGCAGCCAGCGCCGCGCAGGCGCAGCCCGCCATCAGGATATTATGGATACGGTTGATCTTGGCCATGTCGTCTCCGCTCCGGCTTCTGCCGGGTTTGTTGCGATGCGGAGC
This sequence comes from Sphingobium sp. IP1, assembly GCF_002708645.1. Lineage (NCBI taxonomy): Bacteria > Pseudomonadati > Pseudomonadota > Alphaproteobacteria > Sphingomonadales > Sphingobiaceae > Sphingobium > Sphingobium sp. IP1. Next base: position 1,812 of record NZ_NOIW01000239.1, on the reverse strand, counting down.
GCAAGGGGGAAAAGCGAATCGGACAACGCCCCCTGTCGCCCTCGGAAGCGGCAGGTAGGCGCGGTAAATGACAGCCTCATTTTCCTTTTATGACATATCGGGGTCGGTAAAATTACAGTTCAAAGACAGTGGCCCAACCGCCACAGCCAACAGAAAGGGGCGCCGTCCACCGGACGACGCCCCTGCGCGTGCCACTGAAACAGGGCGTTCAGCGCATCGCATAGCTCGTATTCAGGCGGGCCGAAGCGCGCTGCGCGATCGAGCGCGAGGATTCCTCGCTGCCATCGGCCAGCACCAGCGTCATGTCGGGCACGCGCGCCACCGCGGCATAGGCCTCACGCGCATCGCTGGTGCGCCCCATCCCCGCATAGGCATTGCCCAGGTTGATCAGGCGCGCCGGATCGTTGATGGTGTCGGGCCAGACCGCCTGCAGCTTCCCGGCGGCCTTGTCGAAATCATGGGCGAGCAGCGCCGACGCGGCCAGACCCGCATCCGGCACGACGCTGACGATCACGTCATCCGCCGCCGACGCCATGGCTGGCACTGCCGAAGCCAGAAGAATGCCCGATACTGCCGCCGCCTTGAACATCGATTTTCTCCGAAAAAAACTTTTTAACATAGCCGGAATTATTTCATCTTGATGACATCGGCACAAGATCAGGCATGGGCGTCGATTCCATTTTATATAGACGAAATTTCATTGTCTTATGCGTTTTTCACATCAATGTCATAAAAGTGAAATCGAATGCGGCATGCAAATTTCGCCCGATTCGAATCGCATCATGGACGCGCAAAAAGGCCATGCGCCGCAAGCGGCGTGGCCTGAAAAAACATCGCTGATGGATTGGGTCCGGAGGCTTCTGTTGCCCGGCGCCTCCGGGGGCCGCTGAATTCCCTTCTGTTGCCCGGTGGGTTCAACCGCGCTATTTTAGAGTAATGTCAGGCCGTGAGGCCCTCAATTACGCTGCAATGGCGAGTGCTTCGTTATCGTTGGCACTTGTGAGTTTTGCACAGTTTAACGGCTTACACGGGCCGGGTAAAAGCATCGCCTTTGAACACACGTCGATCCTAGTTCGGCCCCATCAGACACCCCGCCAGACCAAAGGCCTTCCGGGACATGTGGTGGAACCGCCGGGTACTGCCCCCGGGTCCGCTGCGTCTATTATACGACACGATTTATCACCATAGCCGGGCGAGCCCGGCACCCCCTATATGGCGGCGGCCGCGCCATTTATCAAGCCGGTGTTGGGTGATGGAGGTAGCAAATGTGTATCGTGGCACTGGCCTGGCGGGCGCACCCGCGCTGGCAGCTCGTCCTGATCGGCAATCGCGACGAATATCATGCCCGCCCCGCCGCCGCGATGGCGCGCTGGGACGACCGGCCGGGGCTGATCGCCGGGCGCGACCTGCAATCGGGCGGCACCTGGCTCGGCGCAGACGAGGATGGCCGCGTCGCCGTCATCACCAATTTGCGCGGCTTCGGCGATCCCCTGCCCGACCGCGCCTCACGCGGCGCACTGGTGACCGACCTGCTGACCGGCAGCGGCACCTATGCCGATCCTAACACTGCGGCACTCGACGATTTCAACCCGTTCAACCTGCTGCTCGCCGACCGCGGCCGGCTCCTCTTCCTCACCAATCGCCCCGAACCCCAGCGCAGCCTGCTCGCACCCGGCCTCTACGGCCTTTCCAACGGTCCGCTCGACCAGCCCTGGCCCAAGACGCTCGCGCTCAAGGACGCGATGCTGCAATGGCTGGTCGCCGGCGCGACCGATCCCGAAAACCTGTTCAACGCCCTGCGCCGCGAGACCC
>NZ_NOIW01000238.1:0-2011 GCF_002708645.1 Sphingobium sp. IP1 | reverse complement strand
TAACGACGGCGTTGCCAAATGGCATTAACGGGTGTGAATGCCGTTCGGTAATTTGCAAGGTCGGGAATGGCCGCTGTCAGCGAATGCCGACGTTCTCCCTACATACGCGAATGGCGGGAAAGTCCCAATTGAAGTCATCGAGCGACCAGATGACGGAAAACCCGGTTGCCGTCACGAATGGGCGGCAAACAGGTCAGTCCGTCCGAAAACTGCGGAGCGGATTCCCGTATGGTTGCGTGTGCGGTATGATCGGGCATGGGCTACATCGAAGGACATTCGCGCGATCAGATGCTACTGCTGCCGGCGTCGGTTGACGACTATGTCGGGGCGGACAACCCGGTGCGCTTTATCGCTGCGTTCGTCGATGATCTGGATCTTGGCGAGCTTGGCTTTGATCGCTCGCTGCCCAAGCCCACAGGGCGCCCCGGCTATGACCCCGCCGATCTGCTGAAGCTTTATCTTTATGGTTATCTCAATCGCGTGCGGTCAAGCCGGTGCCTGGCGGCCGAGACGGCGCGCAACCTTGAAGTGATCTGGCTACTCGGCGGGCTACGCCCCGATTTCCGCACGATCGCGGATTTCCGCAGGACGAACCGCGCGGCGTTCAAGCCGCTCTTCCGATCCTTCGTGCTGCTGTGCCGCCGCCTTGACCTTTTCGGGCGTGAACTGGTGGCGGTGGACGGCACGCGGCTCAAGGCGGTGAACAGCCGCAAGCGCAACTTCACCCGCCAGAAGCTGGCCGGATGGATCGAGCTCGCGGACGAGCGGATCGAGGAGTATCTGGCCCGTCTCGACCTTGCCGATCGCGCCGAAACCGAGGCAGAGGGCGCCGCCCGCCGTGCAGCGGCGCTGGAAGCGAAGATCGCACGAATGCGGGAGCGGCGTGAACTGCATCGCGCGATGCTGGCCGATCTTGTCGCGAGTGGAGAAAGCCAGTTGTCGCTTACCGATCCCGACGCACGCGGGATGGCGACCAGTCCCAAGGTCGGCGTGGGCTATAATGCGCAGGTCGCGGTCGATGACCGGCACAAACTCATCGTCGAACAATATGTCACCAACTCCGGCAGCGATCTGGGCTTTCTGGCGCAGACGGCCAGCGCCGCACGCGAGATACTGGGTGTCGAGCAGATCGATGCAGTTGCCGACAAGGGCTATTACAAAGGCGAAGATATTGCCGCCTGCGAGGATGTCGGCGTCATGCCTTATGTCATGCGCCCGCAACGCGGCCCCGGCATAAATGAGGGCTATTTCGCGAAGAGCGAGTTTCGGTACGACGCCGAGGAGGATTGCTACATCTGCCCCGGCGACCAGCGCCTCGATCCCTATACGCGTTCACAAAAGAACGGGCATGTGAACGTCCGTTACGGGAATGCGCGGGCGTGCCGGGACTGTGCGCTCAAACCACAATGCGCGTCAGGTGTACGGCGGACCATCGACCGCTGGGAAGGCGAAGCCGTGCTCGAGTGCATGGCGGAACGGCTTGCTGTCCGGCCCGACATCATCGACCGGCGCCGCGAGACGGTTGAGCATCCCTTCGGCACCATCAAACAGTGGATGAACCAAGGTGCTTTCCTCATGCGGGGGCTCGCTAACGTCAATGCCGAGTTCAGCTTGACAGCACTCGCCTACAATCTCAGGCGGGCCATCAACATCCTCGGTATTCCGGCCCTGCTACGCGCCGTGCAGGCCTGAAATGGGCGCGCCCTTCACCGTTTTCGACGCCACAGCGCGTCATACGTCCCGATATGGCTGATCCAGACCGTCTCCAAGCCTTCCACGTCGAAAAACCAGCATCTCCAGAGCCCAGCGCTCTTCGGCTCTCCGCCACACGACATGCCGCTGAGTTTTCGGACGGACTGAGGTGTTTCCCGACGCCCTCAGGCCTTAGACCCCATGACTGCCGGAGCCTCGAGGGCTCAAATCTGAGATGCTGACGATGGATTTGTCAGCGCTGGAGGCGAGTCATGACGGAGACAGTAAAATACGTCGGTCTGGACGTGCACAAGGAAAC
>NZ_NOIW01000237.1:0-2078 GCF_002708645.1 Sphingobium sp. IP1 | reverse complement strand
AGATGCCACCACGTGAGTGGACCATGGCGAAGGCGCAATTTGCCGTGATCTTCGGCGAACGTTTCATCAGAGCCATGGCGGCCTGATGATCAACCGCCCGGCCGCACACGGAAATCCTGACAGTCCCATCGAGGCATGGGGCAAAAACGCCGCATATCACTTCGTTTTCACACGTCAGAATCGAGGCAAGCTTGATCTGCTTACCGACCTCGCGGAACGCGATCTCGTTCGACCCGTCGTAGGTGCTGTTCTGCCACTGGCCCGCGTCGGACAGGCGCACGAACTTTTAGAGGGCAGGAGCGCCTATGCGCTTCGTGGGAAGGTGGCAATTGACGTAGTGGGAGACACCGTCTCTCTCCCGCCCCGCCGCTAACCGCCGACAATTCAGTGGCCCTCTCCTAGGTGTCGATCGCAAGGTTCGCGCAACCTTCAAGGTGTTCTCGCGTGCGGCCATGTCGCCGATGTCTCAGCGGAAACGCTGCCACATCGGCGCGCAGGCGTCATCGGGAAGGTCTTTCACACGACTACGTGCCGTTCTCTCTTCGAAACCCCGGGGTCGTCGCAAGCATCGCCTCGCGGCAGTCGCGTCGAACTCGGCCGAGATCCACTCCCAAGTGATGGCGTGCTGCGGATGAGCGGACTGCCGCTGTTTCGACGGACAAAGGCGGCCACCCGGTTATAGGAGCCATCGTAACCCAGCTCCACCAGATCCACGTAGAGTTGCTTGGCGGTCCGCTTCTGCTTGCGGGATTTCTTGGATTCCACCCGCAGCCAAGCCGACAGCTTGTCCGCGAAGGGATCGAGTTTGCTGGGGCGCACCGGAACCTTGAAACTGGGCTCCACCGCATCGGAACGCAGGTATTTGCGAATGGTGTTGCGCGATAGGCCGGTCCGTCGCTTGATCTCCCGAATGGAAATCTCCTGCCGGAAATGCCATCGGCGGATCACACTGAGTAAGTCCATGTTGATCACTCCAAGACCCTCCGACTGACAGCCGGAGGGGAGGGAAACATGGGTCAATTCTCAGTGGAAACTTATAGCGCCCCCGGGTCACTTCTCAGTGGCAATCAACACCCTGGCCTCAGCGAGGCTGTAGAAGATCTCGCCGTTGAGCAGTTCGTCGCGAAGCGATCCATTGAAGCTTTCGTTATAGCCATTCTCCCATGGTGATCCCGGCGTGATGTAGAGCGTCGTCACGCCGATCTGCCCCAGCCATTTCTGGACGGCGGTCGCGATAAATTCGCTTCCGTTGTCGGACCGTATATGTGCCGGAGGACCGCGAGAAATGAACAGGTCAGCCAGCGCCGCCAGCACATCCTCGTGTTTGAGCTGCCGGGCAACGATGAGTGCCAGGCACTCCCTGCTGGCCTCATCGATGATGGTCAGGATCCGGAACTTGCGGCCATCGTGCGTGCGCCCTTCGACGAAGTCGTAGGCCCACACATGCCCGGGATACTCAGGCCGTAGGCGGATACATGATCCGTCGTTGAGCCACAGGCGTCCCCGTTTGGGCTGGCGCAGCGGGACCTTCAATCCTTCGCGTCGCCATATCCGCTCGACCCGTTTGTGGTTCACCGTCCACCCCGCATGGCACAGCAACGCCGTCACCCGGCGGTAGCCATAGCGACCATATTGCTTCGCCAACGCGATGATGTCCTCCGTGAGCGCCTGTTCGTCATCCGCCCCACGCGGCACCTTGCGCTGTGTCGATCGATGCTGCCCTAGCACCCGGCATATCCGCCGCTCGGACACCTGGATCGGCAGATCTCGTCGTACTTGCTCGATGCAGCGCCGCCGCCGCGCGGGGCTCAGAAGTTTCCCTTGGCAGCTTCCTGCAGGATCAGCTTGTCCAGCGTCAGATCCGAGATCGCACGACGCAGCCGCTGGTTCTCCTTCTCCAGATCCTTCATCCGCCGCGCCTGATCGGTCTTCAGGCCGCCATATTCCTTGGGCCAGCTAATGGGATGGACGGCTCTCCCACCCCGGAGCATCGTTGTGCAACCGGCAGTCGAAGGAGAGGAATGATGACCATCGATGTACTTGGTATTGATCTGGCGAAGAATGTCTTCCAGCTGCAT
>NZ_NOIW01000236.1:0-2163 GCF_002708645.1 Sphingobium sp. IP1 | reverse complement strand
CGATATGGGTACCGCTGGCGGCCCGGGTATTGACGACCTCGCCGAGCTTCATGGTGTTCCAGAATATGATGATGGCGGCGAGCAGGTTCATTCCGGCGATGCGATAGTGCTGGCCTTCGCCGGATCGATCCCGGATTTCACCTCGGCGGTGGAAGCTGATGGCGCGCTTTAGGGCGTGGTGGGCCTCACCCTTGTTGAGGCCGATCTGAGCCTGGCGCTGGAGGCCGGCATCAAGAATCCAGTCGATCATGAACAGGGTTCGCTCGATGCGGCCCACCTCTCGCAATGCGAGGGCCAGCTCATTCTGGCGCGGGTAAGAGGCGAGCTTGCGAAGAATCTGGCTGGGGGCGACGATCCCCGCTGCGATCGTCGCCATGATGCGCAGGATGTCGGGCCAGTTGCGCTCGATGAGCGGTTCATTGATCTTACCTCCGACCAGCGCTCGCACATTGGCCGGCGTCGCGTTGGGCGTGAAGGCATAGAGTCTTTTCTGAGGGAGATCGCGGATACGGGGGGCGAACCTGTAGCCGAGCAAGGCGCAGGCGGCGAACACATGATCGGTGAAGCCGCCCGTGTCGGCAAAATGCTGGCGAACGCGGCGGCCCGCGTCATTCATGAGCAGCCCGTCCAGGATATAGGGAGCCTCGCTGACCGTTGCCGGGATCACCTGGGTTGCGAACGGCGCATATTGATCGGACACATGGCTGTATCCCTTGAGGCCCGGGACGTTGCCATATTTCGCGTTGATCAGATTCATCGCCTCGCCCTGCTCGGTAGCAAGGAAGAACTGCCCGTCGCTGGATGCCGATTGCCCTTGTCCCCAGAAGGCGGCCATGGGCAGGGCGGCGTGGGCCTCCACGATCATGGCGAGCGCCCGATCATAGGCGCTGCCTTCGACATGCCAGCGCGCGATCCGCAGCAATTCCCAGAAGCTGTGCGTGTTGGTCGCCGCCGCCATCTTGCGCAAACCGAGATTGACGCCTTCCGCCAGCAACACGTTCATCAGGCCGATCCGGTCGCTGCAGGGCGCGCCGGTGCGCAGATGCGTGAACGCCTCGGAAAATCCGGTTCGCTCATCGACTTCCAGCAACAGATCGGTGATCCTCGCGGGCGGGAGCTGTTGATAGAGATCGAGCACGAGATCCTCGGCCCCTTCGGGCGTGTCGGCCCTCAGCTTGTCGATGTGCAGCTTGCCGTTCTCGATGATGCCGCCTGGGATCGTGCCGGTTCGCGCCGCGCGGCCAAACTCCTTCAGCCGTGTATCCAGTCGAGCCCTGCGCTCGGCCAGCCATTCGCCGGGTCGCAGCGGCACGGCGAGCCGCGCGGTCTGCTCTATCGCCTGTGGCGGGACCAGAAGCTGCTTGAGGTCGCCATAGCGGCGCGATCCCGCCAACCATATGTCACCGGACCGGAAGGCGTCGCGGATGTGGAACAGCACCGCGATTTCCCAAAGCCGGTGGTCGCCGCTGGGCTCAGCGCGAAGATGACGATGCCATTTCGAGTTGGGACGTAGAAAATCCACCGGCGGATCGACCTTAATCCCGTTACGCAGCATCGCAACGGCCGCCAGAAGAGGCGTGGCGATCGGCGCCGCCTGCATGTCGAGCAGGCGCAGCATCCTGGGCGCGTAGAGGCGGAAACGGTGATAGCCGTCCAGCACACGGCTGAGCGGGTCGGCCGCGAGCACGTTGGTCAGCGCGGAGGCCGTGGCGACAAGGGTTCTGAACCGTTCCCAGCCAGGCCCGGTGGCGATTATCCCGTCCAGGGCCGTGCCATCGTCCTGCGCTCCAAGCAAAGCACCACCGATTTCGGCAAAGGACTTCAGCGTGTCCCGAACGGCCGCCTTTTCGTCGGCGATCCTGGTGTTGCAAAGGCGTTCGGAGGCCCGATAGAGACGGCCTACGATGCGATCGTGGGTCTCCACGATGACATCGGCCAGCGATGACCGCCATTCCAGGGTGCAGACAGCGAGGATCGCAAGCCGCCTGTCTTCGGGCAGATCACGCATGCCGTCGGCGTAATAGCGCTCGCCCTGCCGGCGAAGCCGGGTCACACGATGCGCCGGCACGCCGTCCAGCAAATCCGCCGGAAGATCGAACCTTTGAAGATATTCCAGTCGATCCATCAGCCGGTTAGCGGCTGCTGAATTTGCGCCAACCTCGA
>NZ_NOIW01000235.1:0-2227 GCF_002708645.1 Sphingobium sp. IP1 | reverse complement strand
TGGGTGGGTGGCGCACGGCGGGGCGCCCGGGGCCGCGGGGACGGCCCCGGCCGGCAGGGGGGTGGAAGTTGGCGCCGCCGCAATAGAGGAGGGCCGGGGCGGCATGGCCCGGGTGGGGGTTCGTCTTCATGTCGCGCTCGAACAGGCCGCAGGTGTGGGGGTTGGTGATCATCACCGCCGCAACGTCCGGTCCCAGACGGGCCTTCAAGGCTTCCAGATCGACGCGGCCATCCGGGGTCGCGGGGATATCCTCGACCTTGTAGCCGCAGAAGGCGGCCGTTGCCGGGTTGGTGCCATGCGCGCTTTCGGGCACCAGGATGACGCTGCGCGCGTCGCCACGGGCTTCGAGCGCGGCGCGGATCGCCAGCAGGCCGCACAGTTCGCCATGGGCGCCCGCCTTGGGCGACATGGCGACCGAGTGCATGCCGGTCAGCGTCACCAGCCAGGCGGCCAGTTCATGGATAACGGCCAGCGCGCCCTGCACCGTCGACTGCGGCTGCAGCGGATGGATGTCGGCGAAACCGGGCATCCGCGCGACCTTTTCGTTGAGCCGCGGGTTGTGCTTCATGGTGCAGCTGCCGAGCGGGAACAGGCCAAGATCGATGGCGTAGTTCTGGCGCGACAGGCGGGTGTAATGGCGCACCGTCTCCTGTTCCGACAGGCCGGGCAGGCCGATGCTGTCGGTCCGGGCGAGCGAACCGAGGCGGCTGGCCACCTTGGGCGCGTCGGCGAAATCGACGCCGGTGGTGTCGGTCGAGCCGATCTCGAAGATCAGTTTTTCCTCCAGCATCAGCGCGCGGTTGCCGGTGGCGGTTGCCGGGGCCATATGCTCCTGCGCGACGGCCTGCGGGGTGGTCGGGCGACCTTCCTTCAACATGGTCATGCCAGTTCCTCCTCAAGCGCTGCGGCAAGGGTTTCGATATCCTCCAGCGTGACAGTCTCGGTCACGGCGACGACCAGGCCGTTGCCGATTGCCGGCGCGTCCGGGAACAGGCGGCCGAGCGAGACGCCGGCCAGCACGCCCTTGTCGGCGAGGTTGCGGACGACCTCGCGCGCATCCTTGGTCAGGACCAGCGTGAATTCGTTGAAGAAGCCGTCGTTGAGCAGGGTCACGCCCGGCACCTTGGCGAGGCGATCGGCAGCCTGCACGGCCAGGCCGTGGTTCAGGGTCGCCAGTTCGCGCAGGCCCTTCTCGCCCAGCAGGGTCATGTGGATGCTGAACGCCAGCGCGCACAGGCCCGAATTGGTGCAGATGTTCGACGTCGCCTTTTCGCGGCGGATATGCTGCTCGCGGGTGGAAAGCGTCAGCACGAAGCCGCGCTTGCCGGCCGCGTCGACCGTCTCGCCGCACAGGCGGCCCGGCATCTGGCGAACATATTTCTGCTTGCAGCCGAACAGGCCCAGATAGGGACCGCCAAACTGCAGGCCGACGCCGATCGACTGGCCTTCACCCACGACGATGTCCGCGCCCATATGGCCCGGTGCCTTGATCGCGCCCAGAGCGACGGGTTCCGTCACCACCGCGACCAGCAGCGCGCCAGCGGCGTGCGCGGCGTCGGCCAGCGGGCTCAGGTCGGCGATGCGGCCGAGGATGTCGGGATATTGGATGACGACGCAGCTCGTATCCTTGTCGATCGATGCGATCAGCGCGTCGATGTCGGTCGCGGCGTCCAGCGTCGGCGCCTGATGCACCAGCGCGTCGCCGGTGAACTTCGCCATGGTGTTGGCGACCGAGACATAATGGGGGTGCAGGCCGGACGACAGCAGCGCCTTGCCGCGCTTGGTGATGCGACGGGCCATGCCGATCGCTTCCCAGCAGGCGGTCGAACCGTCATACATGGAGGCGTTGGCGACATCCACGCCCAGCAGGCGGGCGACCTGGGTCTGGAACTCGAACAGCACCTGCAGCGTGCCCTGCGCGATTTCCGGCTGATAGGGCGTGTAGGCAGTCAGGAACTCGCCGCGCTGGATCAGATGATCGACGCTGGCGGGGACATGATGCTTGTAGGCGCCGGCGCCCAGGAAGAAGGGCGCGTCCCCTGCCGACAGATTCTTGCGAGCGAGCGCGCCCATATGGCGCTCGACCGCCAGTTCGCTGGCATGATCGGGCAGGCCGGCAATGGTGCCGCTCAGGCGGGCTTCGGCGGGCACATCGATGAACAGATCATCGATCGTCTCGGCGCCGATGACGGACAGCATCTCCTGCCGGTCGGTGTCGGTAAGGGGT
>NZ_NOIW01000234.1:0-2250 GCF_002708645.1 Sphingobium sp. IP1 | reverse complement strand
GGCATGCGCCGGGCAGCGTGTCGTCGGGCCAGATCGTGCGGCAGCTGGATGCGCCGCATGGCCCCACCCGGCTGATGCTGGCGGACCTGCCGCGCCTGCGCATCCGCGCCGCCGCCATAATGGCGTGTCAGCATAAAATCGGTCGTCACCCCGTCGCCGCTGCCCAGCCGCTGGTCCAGCGGCCCCGGCGCGATGCCCGGCGGCCCGCTCCGGTCGTCATAGGGATCGCTGAAGCGAAAGCCGCGCGCCGCCCCGCGCCTTGCCCGGAAGAAGGCGATCAGATCGGCAATGTCCGCGTCGGACCGCACCCCCGGCCCGGCGTCGAAGGACAGGCGCGCGTCGGCCCAGTCGCTGCTGCGCCGCTCATGGCCCGACGGGCTTTCGGCCACCTGCGTCGAAAAGGCCGGCGCCATGCTCGCCTCCCGCCCGATCGCGATCGGAAAGCGCACATCGTCAAAAGCCTGCATCGCATCCTCCCCATCCAGTCTGAAACAGGTAAAGCCGTCGCGCGCGACCTGGGGCAGCGCCCAGATATAGGTCGCCGCCGTGCCGCGCTCGACCGACGCCTGCGCCGCCGCCGCGATCGCGCGCCACTGGTCGGCCTGTTCGGGCAACAGCACGAAGCCGGAAAAATAATGCTGCTGCTCGACCGGATAGCCCAGCCGCGCGGTCGCCATCTCGACGCCCCGCGCGGTCAGTCGGGGCCGCCCTTGCGTCACCCAGTCATAATCTTCCAGTTGCAGCACATCGAACGCCGGCGCCGCCCAGCCGACCGGCATGTTCGCCCGCTTGGCCTCGGGCGCCAGCGGGTCCAGCACGGTCGGCAGATAGGCCAGAAGATGCGTCACCGCGTCCGGCGCCAGCGCCTTCACCGCCGCGCACAGCGCCGCCGTAGACGACGCCAGCAAAGCCCCCGCCTCATCCAGCAGATCGCATTGCGCCGCGCTCAGCGCACCACGCACATCCGCAATCGACACCGGGCTCCCGCCCAGCGCCCCCCGCGCCGCATCGTCATAGATGCAGATCCGCCCATCCGCCGGCATCACCCACCACCAGGGTTCGCCGACCTGAAACAGGATCGGAATCTCCGCGTCCAAGGCAATGGAAACAAAGGCACCCGCCACCGCCTGCAAATAGCCCATCGCCCCGCCATGGGCCGGCGACAGCAGGGTCGATGGCGGCGACCAGCCGGTCAGCGCCGGGTCGCCATTTTCTGCCCGCTGCTTCCAGTCGTTCCAGCAATGGGCGTCGAACAATTCATAGGATAGCGACCAGATGACGCCCAGCCCCATCGCCTTGGCCCGCCGCGCAAAGTCCGAGTGCCAGGCGGCGCAGGGCGCGTTCAGCACCCCGCCGGCCAGGCTGACATAGAGGCCCGCGCCCAGCCGTTCGAGCCGGAAATAATGGCTCATCCCGACATAATGGTTGATCGCCCCGCGATAGCCCAGCGCATGGATCGCCGCGACCAGCCGCTCGGGCGTCTGGTTGAAGCTGTCGTCATAGCCGGTCGCCATGCTGAGCCCATGCTCCGGCAGCATGACGTCACCCACCGCCAGCACCGATCCCGCCCCGTCGCAGGCGATGTCGCTCAGTTCCGCCCAGCCCTCGACCGGCACGGCAAAGCCGGTATCGCCCGCATCATAAGCGGGCGGCACCAGCGAAATGAACATCCGGTCGACATCGCCGGCCCAAACCGGATCGCTATCGTCGGGCAAGCGGAACCCGCCCTCCAGCGCGGCAAAATCCAGCACGATCTCGGCATCTTCCGGCCCGCCGCTGGCATAGTTCCACAGCCGCACATACCAGGCACGCGGAGCACCATCGGCATCGCGCCCCTCGATCGTCAGCGTCGGCCCATGCGTCTCGTCCAGCCGCCGCAGCCCACCACTGCGCCAGCGGAAACGCAGCACGCACTGCCGGAAATCCCGCGCCGTCTCATAGGCCAGCAGCGGATGGCTCCACTGGTCCGCCGCGTCCCAGATCAGCCCCGCCAGATCGCCAGAGCCGTAGAACATGGCATCGGCGCGCATGGCGTCAGGCCCGGTCGTCACCACGCTCGCCATCATCGGCCGGGGAAAATTCACCGTCCACCACATCGGATCGAACCGCTTGATGAAGCGGCTCTCCTGCCCCCGCCCATGTGCCGGGCCGCCATCGGCCAGCCAATAATCGATCCCGCTCATTGCAGCGCCCCCCCGCACCGCCCGCGCCACCTGCCGCGCGCTGCGCGCCAGCAGTCGCGCCTCACTC
>NZ_NOIW01000233.1:0-2317 GCF_002708645.1 Sphingobium sp. IP1 | reverse complement strand
CCCCCAAGCCCCTCCCTGGAAGGGAGGGGGGAAGGTATAAATGACTCCATCCGCCCGTATCCAAGCCGCGATCGACCTGCTGGACGCGATCATCGCCGCCGCCCGTGATGGCGGGCCGGCGGCGGACACGCTGATCGCGCGCTATTTCAAGGAACGGCGCTATGCCGGGTCGCGCGATCGCCGTGCGGTGCGCGACCATGTCTATGACGCGATCCGCCGCGTCGCCGATCGGCCCGAGACCGGCCGCGCGGCGATGATCGGCCTGGTCGAGGCGCAGCCCGAGTTGGCCGCGCTGTTCGACGGATCGGCCCATGCGCCGTTGTCGATCGAGCCGGGCGAAGCAGGCGCGGCAGCTGGCGCGGTGCCGGGCTGGTTGCAGTCCTTGCTGGCCGCGCCGGTGGAGCAGGATGCGCTGCTGGGCCGCGCGCCGGTGGACCTGCGCGTCAATCGACTGAAGGCGACGGTGGCGCAAGTGGCGCCCGAATTGCCGGACGCGACGCCGATCGCCGGCATAGCTGACGCGCTGCGCCTGCCCGAAGGCTATCCGGTCGAACAGAGCGAGGCGTGGAAGCGCGGCGCGGTCGAGGTGCAGGATGCTGGCAGCCAGCTGATTTCCGCGGCATGCGGGGCGCAGGCCGGCCAGACGGTGATCGACCTGTGCGCAGGGGCGGGCGGCAAGACGCTGGCGCTGGCTGCGGCGATGGGCGGCAAGGGCCGGCTGATCGCCGCCGACACGATCCGCAACCGGATCGACCGGCTGGCGCCGCGTGCCGAGCGGGCGGGCGTGACCTGTATCGAGAGGCTGCTGCTGGACCAGGGGCATGAGGCGCGCGCGCTGGCGCCGCTGGCGGGGCAGGCGGATGTCGTGCTGGTCGATGCACCCTGTTCGGGCACGGGTACCTGGCGCCGCAATCCCGAGGCGCGCTGGCGCCTGACCCAGGCGCGGCTCGACCGGCTGGTGTCGGAGCAGGCCCGGATCCTGGATTTCGCTGCGCCCTTGCTGGCGCCCGGCGGTCTGCTGGTCTATGCTACCTGTGCATTGACCGACAGAGAGGGGCGGGATCAGGTGGATGCGTTTCTGGCGCGTCAGGCCGGCTGGAGTGCCGAGCCAATCGAAGCGGATATGGGCCGCGCCCATGGCCATGGGCTGCTGCTGACGCCCGGCCATGATGGCACTGATGGCTTCTACTTCGCCCGGCTGCGGAGGACCGCCTGAAACAGGCCATGGACAAGCGCGCGCAAAATAGCGACACTTGCCCTTCGGTCTGCGGGCCTGAGTCAATGCCTGAAACATGGCTGGAGATTTTGATGCGTTTCACCCCGGCCTCGATTGCCCTTGCCGTCCTTCTGACCACCGTTTCCAGCGTGGGCCTGACCCAGCGCCCCGATACCCAGATCGAACCGCGGTCGATCGAATGGCAGAAGGCAGGCGAGGCGGCGCGCAAGGCGGGCAATCTGGCCGGTGCCACCGATGCGCTGGAAAGCGCGCTGGCGGTCGATCCGCGCAATCGCGCGGCCTATATCGAACTGGCCGAAGTGGCGCGGGCGCAGGGGCTGCAGGGCAAGGCCATCCGCCTCTACAAGGAAGCGCTGCTGCTCGACCCGACCGACGTGACCGCGATCGCCGGGCAGGGCGAGGCGATGGTGGCCAAGGGCGCGATCGCCAAGGCCAAGGAAAATCTGGCCCAGGCGCAGAATCTGTGCAAGGGCAGCTGCCCCGAGGTCGCGCAGCTCAATGCCGCGATCCAGAAGGGACCGCCGGCAGTGGCGATGACCAGCAAGGAAGCGGTGCCCGGCGCCAAGGCCAACAGCACCGATAATCCGTAATCTATCCGGCTTTCGCCGGTTCGATCGATTTTTCGTAGAAGCGCGTGTCGACCGCCATCCTGGGGAAGGCGGGCGGCAGGCCGTCGGCGTCGACCAGCCCGAACCCATTCTTCTCGTAGAAGCGATGCGCCGCCAGGAAACGGGCGGTGGTGCCGAGATAGATTTGGGCCAGCCCGCGATCAGCCGCCGCGTCGAGCAGATGGTCGAGCAGCGCCTGGGCGACGCCAGCGGCGCGGCCGCGATGGCTGGATGCCACGAACATCTTGCGCAGCGCGCCCTGACCCTGGCCGATATCCTTGAGCGCGATCGTGCCGATGATCCGGCCATCCTCCTCCGCGACCCAGAAGCCGCCGGCGCCGGGCAGGTAGAAGCCGGCTATGTCAGTGAGGTCCGGCTGGTCCGCTGCGGTGATGGCGATGCCATATTCGTCGCGCTGGATGCCAAGGATCAGGTCGAGAATGCCCGGCTGGTCGGCGGGGGCGAAGGGGCG
>NZ_NOIW01000232.1:0-2469 GCF_002708645.1 Sphingobium sp. IP1 | reverse complement strand
GCCGTCGTGAGCGCGCTGTGGCGGCCGTGGCGCAGGAAGCGCCTCTCGTGACGGGCGATGTCATGCGGATGACGCTGACGCGGCGGATGGAGGAACGGGCGACGCGGCGGCGGGCGGCGATTGTCGATGCGCTGGACGCGCAGGGCGTGGCGGCGACGATCGAGGGCGAGGCGGTGCGGGCGTCGGCGCCGGGGCTGAAGGCGCGCTGGATGGCGGACCTCAGCCTGCGCGAGGCGGGAAGGAGCGGGGCATGAGCGCAGAGGTGGCGATACGCAGCGCGGTGATCGCGGCGCTGAAGGCCGATAGCGGCCTGATGGATCGGTTGAACGGCCTGTTCGACGGCGTGCCGGCGCGGGCGAGCGCCCCCTATGGCGTGGTCGGCGAATGTCTGGGCAGCGACTGGGGCGCGAAGGATGTCGAAGGGCGCGAGCTGCGCCTGTCGATCAGCCTGCATGACATGGCGGAGACGGCCGGGCGGCTGGGCGAGCTGCTGGCGCGGATCGACCCGGTCATCCGCCTGGCGCGGGCCAGCGGCTGGCGGATCGTCACCGCCAGCCTGTTGCGGTCGCGGATCGCCCGGACGGGCGCGCGCGGCGAAGGCGGCTGGCTGGCGGTGGCGGATTACCGCATTCGCGTGGTGCGCGAGGCTATCGGCACCTGATCAGGTGCCGGGCTTATTATATTCCTCATATTCGCCGACGATCTTGTCGACATATTCGGACACCTGATCGTCGGCATCGGCCTGCGCATCCTTGTCCGACATGCCGTCGGCCTTGTCCTGCGCGAGGATCGCGGCGCGGAAGGCCGCTTCCTTGTCGGCGCAGGTCTTTTTGAGCTGACCCTGAAATTCGCCGAGCGGCACCTTCTTGTCGAGCGAGGGCTGGACCTGGGCCGAGAGGCAGCCGGCAAAAGCCTTGCGAGCGGCGCCGATGGCGTCGGCCGACGGCGCGGCCGCGAGCAGCATCACAAGGGGAGCAACCACGAGCATCAGACCTCTCCTTTAATCCGCGTTTTAGAACGCTTTGTCTGACGGGAGAATGCGCCATGGGCGTCGAAAAAGGAAGTGCGTTTCTGTTGAAGGTGGGAAATGGCAACGTCCCGGCAACATATGAGACGGTGGCCGGCATGCGCACCACCCAGCTGTCGGTGAATGGCGAGGCGGTCAACATCACCAGCAAGGATTCGGGCGGCTGGCGCGAGCTGCTGTCGGGCGCGGGGGTGCGATCGGTCAGCGTGTCGGCGGCCGGCATCTTCACCGGATCGGCGGCCGAAATCCGGGTGCGCAACCATGCGCTGGCCGGCACGATCGAAGATTATGAGCTGAGTTTCGAGAGTGGCGAGCGGATGCGCGGCCGCTTCCTGGTCACGCGGCTCGACTATGCCGGCGACTATAATGGCGAGCGCAACTATGCGCTGAGCCTGGAAAGCAGCGGCGCGGTGGTGAGCGAATGAGCGGCGGGGCGGTAAACCCCGTGCGGGGGGAAGCGGCGCTGGACCTGGGCGGCGAGACGCTGGCGCTGCGGCCGAGCTTTGCCGCTTTGGTGGCGGCGGAGGAGGAACTGGGGCCGCTGTTCGCGCTGGTCGAGCGAGCGGCGGACGGAAAGCTGACGCTGGCCGAACTGGTCGGGCTGTTCTGGCATTGCCTGGTCGATCGCGAGGGGCTGAGCCGGGAGGCGCTGGGCGAGGCGCTGCTGGCGGCGGGCCTCGCAAGGGCGACGCCGGTGCTGAAGGCGATATTGCAACAGATATTGGCGGGGCGATGACGCGCTTTGCGGGAGGCGAAGTGATGCGCTTCGCGCAGGGGGCTGGGCGGCTGGCGGGGATCGCCGGCTGGCTGCTGGGGTGGCGGCCGGACGAGTTCTGGCGCGCCACCCCGGCGGAACTGCGCGCCGTGCTGGCGGCGATGCGCGGCGAGGACGCGCCGATCGACGGGGTGGATGCGGGCGCGCTGGCGCGGCTGATGCAGGCGATGCCGGACTGATCAGATCAGAAAATGGGGAGCGCCATGGACGAGGACATCGAGACATTGGTGGTGCGGGTGCGGGCCGATACGCAGGGGCTGGCCCGCGATGTCGAGGCGATGCGCGCGGGGCTGGAAGGGCCGCTGGGCGATGGCGCCGACCGGGCGGGGCGGCGGATCGAGCAGGGGCTGTTGCGCGCGGTGCGCACCGGCAAGTTCGGCTTCGAGGATCTGCGGCGGATCGCCCTGTCGGTGCTGGACGAGATTGCGGCGAGTTCGCTGCGGTCGGCCGTGGGTGGCAGCGGTGGCAGCGGGGGCGGACTGGTGCAACTGGGGGCGTCGCTGCTGACCAGCGCGCTGGGCCTGCCGGGGCGGGCGACCGGCGGGCCGGTGGCGCCGGGACGCGCCTATATGGTGGGCGAGCGCGGGCCGGAACTCTTCGTGCCGACGGCGAGCGGGCAGGTGGTGCCGGGCGGTGGCGGCGGGCGCGACGTGCGGGTGAACATCGC
>NZ_NOIW01000231.1:0-2514 GCF_002708645.1 Sphingobium sp. IP1 | reverse complement strand
GGGTGGGACATTCCGCCTCTCGACAAGGCGGCCTGGCTTTGCGATCCCTATCCCCATGAGGGAGAAGGAATTACGCCTCGCGCTCGTCTGTTATGGCGGGATCAGCCTGGCCGTCTACATGCACGGCATCACCAAGGAAATCTGGCACCTGACGCGGGCAAGCCGGGCCTTTCATGACGGGGTGGCGCCGCAGGGGGCGAGCGAGGCGGTCTATCATCGGCTGCTTGCCGATATCGAGGCGGCGAGCGGCACGCGACTGCGCATACTGCCCGACATCATCGCCGGCGCCAGCGCGGGCGGGATCAACGGCATCTTCCTGGCCCAGGCGATCGAGACCGGCCAGTCGCTGGAACCGCTAACCGCGCTGTGGCTGGACAATGCCGATGTCGACGAACTGCTCGATCCCGATGCCCGCCCCGCCCGCGCGCTGACCAAATTCTGGGCGACGCCGCTGGTATGGATGGCCGCGCGCCGGCCCGGCGACGCGGTCGAGCGCACGGTGGCGCCCGACACGCGCGAGGAGGTGCGGATGAAATTGTCGCGCTTCATCCGCTCGCGCTGGTTCGAGCCGCCCTTTGGCGGGGAAATATTCTCGACCATGCTGCTCGACGCGTTCGACGCGATGGCGGCGACGCCGGCCGGCCCGTCGCTGCTGCCCGACGGCCATCCGCTCGACCTGTTCGTCACCGTCACCGATTTCGACGGCCATGTGCAGAGCCTGAGCCTCAACAGCCCGCCCCAGGTGATCGAGACCGAGCATCGGCTGTCGATCGGCTTTCGTGGCCGGGGCGGCAGCGCCAGCGGCTTTGCCGATCCGGCCGAGCTGGTCTTTGCCGCGCGCGCCACCGCCAGTTTCCCCGGCGCCTTTCCGCCCTTCACCGTGCGCGAGCTGGACCGGGTATTGAAGCGCCGCCACCGCGCCTGGCCCGGCCGCGACGCCTTCCTGGCGCGCGTGCTGCCGCGCCGGGCGGCACGGGGCGAGGCGGAGGACGCGGTGCTGATCGACGGATCGGTACTGGCCAACGCCCCCTTTGCCCAGGCGATCGGCGCGCTCAAGAACCGGCCGTCGCGGCGCGAGGTCGACCGCCGCTTCGTCTATATCGATCCCAAGCCCGGCCACCGGTCGATCCACCTCAACCGCGAGGGCGAGGAGGAAGTAGCGCCGATCGGCGAGAATGCGCCGCTCCCCGGCTTTTTCCGCACCATCTTCGGCGCGCTGTCGGACATTCCGCGCGAGCAGCCGATCCGCGACAACCTGGAGGCGATCGACCGCCATTCCGCCCGCATCCGCCGCATGGGCCGGATCATCCAGGCGCTGCGCCCCGGTATCGAAGCGGAGGTGGAGGGGGCGATCGGCCGCATGCTGTTCCTCGACCGGCCGACGCCGGCGCGCCTGTCCGCCTGGCGCGGCAAGGCGCAGCAGCGTGCCGCCGCCTCGGCCGGATTCGCCTTCCCCGCCTATGCCCATCTCAAACTGTCGGGCATCGTCGAGGATCTGGCTGCACGCCTGTTCCAGCTGAGCGGCGAGGATGCGCCGATGATGCGCGAAGCCTATCGCCAGGCGATCTGGAGGCAGGTGCGCGCGATCGGCGCCGACCAGTTGACCGAGGATGCCGGCTCCGCCGCCGCGCCCGTCCTGTTCTTCCGCACCCATGACCTGGCTTTCCGCATCCGCCGCCTGCGCTTCCTGGCCCGGCGGCTGGCCGAGACGCTGGAACTGGAGGCCGATGCCGACAGCGAAGCGGTGCAGGCGATGCACGATGCCATCTATCGCGCGCTCGCCCTTTACACCGAATGCGAGGGCAATGATTTCTACAATGACCATGTCCGCGCCGCCGCGGCGCAGGTGCCGACCGACGCCGGTGCCGCGCTGGAGGCGATGGCGCGGGCGCGCGGCCTGCGTGCCCGCGACGAGGCCGCCGACATGCTGCTGGCCGAGGCGCTCGCCAACCTGCCCAAGGCCGGGCGCCGCACCATGTTGCTGGCTTATCTGGGCTTTCCCTTCTCCGACATCGCGACCTTACCGTTGCTTCAGGGTGACGCTGTCGATGAATATGATCCGATCAAGGTCGACCGGATTTCGCCCGAAGATTGCACCGCCATCCGCGCCGGCGGCGCCAACGCCACGCTAAAAGGCATAGAATTCAACAATTTTGGCGCCTTCTTCAGCCGGGTCTATCGGGAGAATGACTATCTGTGGGGCAGGCTCCATGGGGTGGAGCGTCTGCTGGATATCGTAATTTCCGCAATTCCTGCCCCAACCCGTCTTCCCGAAGGGGCGTTGCGCAACTATAGGCGGGCGGCGTTTCTGGCGATCCTCGACGAGGAAGAGTCGCGCTTGCCGCATGTTGCGGATCTGATCGCCGGACTGCGGGAGGAAATCGGGTGAAGGGGCGTTTGAAGCTGTTTCCGATGATGCTGGCGCTGGTGCTCGTCACCGGCTGCAAGGGCTCGTCCGACGACAGCGCACAGGCCGCCCCGGTCAGCGTACCGCAGCAGGTGGCCGTTGCCGTG
>NZ_NOIW01000230.1:0-2559 GCF_002708645.1 Sphingobium sp. IP1 | reverse complement strand
GCCCCAATGCGGGCGTGGGCCAATCGATCGCCAACGCCACCACCCTGGCGCTGATGGACATCAAGACCGACAAGGTCCGCATCACCACCTATGACACCGCCACGGGCGCGGCGGCCGCCGCCAACCGGGCGCTGGCCGACGGCAACCGCCTGATCCTGGGTCCATTGCTGGCCGATGACGCCCGCATCGTCGGGCCGATCGCGGCCAAGGCCAATGTCCCGGTCATCAGCTTCTCCAACGACACCAGCGTCGCGGGCAGCAACATCTTCCTGATGGGCTATACCCCCAACCAGTCGATCGAGCGGGTGATCGGCTTCGCCCGTGAAAAGGGCCTGTCCAATTTCGGCGCGCTGGTGCCGCGCGGCACCTATGGCGAGCGCGCCGGCAATGCGCTGCTGCGCGCGGTCGAACAGGCCGGCGGTACGGTCGTGTCGATGCAGACCTTCGATCGCACCCCCGCCTCGATCACCGCCGCGGTCAAGAAGCTGCAGGCCTCGTCCAGCTATGACGCGCTGCTGATCGCCGACAGCGGCCGGGTCGCGCTGCAGGTCGCGCCGATCGTGCGCAAGAATGGCGGCGCCAGTGCCCGTCTGCTCGGCACCGAAATCTGGAATACCGAAGAATCGCTGGCCGCCAGCCCGGTGCTGCGCGGCGCCTGGTATGCCAGCGTGTCGGACGGCCTCTATCGCCAGCTCGCGACCAAATATCGCACCCGCTATGGCAGCGCGCCCTTCCGCCTGTCCTCGATGGGCTATGACGCGGTGCTGCTGACGGTGCGGATCGCCCAGGACTGGAAGCCGGGTTCGCCCTTCCCGACCGCGCGCCTGCGCGATCCGGGCGGCTTTGCCGGCATCGACGGCGCCTTCCGCTTCAACCGCAACGGCATCGCCGAACGCGCGCTGGAAGTGAGCGAGGTCGGCGCCGGCACGATCAGCGTGGTCGATCCCGCCCCGCGCGGCTTCGGCAATTAAGCAAAGGGGGCCGGAAGGCCCCCTTTTTCGTTACGGATCAGACCCGCGCCGTCGGCACGATCAGCGGCAGGCCGTCGCTGACGTCGATCCGCGCCGCGACGCCATAGACGGATGCCAGCCGCTCCGGCGTCAGCACCTCCATCGGCGCCCCGTCTGCCACCAGCGCGCCGCCATCCATCAGCAGCAGCCGATCGCAATAGCGCGCCGCCATGGCGAGATCGTGCAGCACGGTGACGACCAGCGCCCCGCCCTGCGCCTGCGCCCGCAGCAAAGCCATCACGTCGATCTGGTGACCGGGGTCGAGCGCGGCAAGCGGCTCGTCGGCGATCAGCGCCGGCGCGCCCACCGCCAGCGCCCGCGCGAGCAGCACCCGCGCCCGCTCGCCGCCCGACAGCTCGGTCGCGATCCGTCCCTTGAAACCGGTGACATCGGCGCGGACCATGGCATCCTCGATCGCCGCCTCATCGTCGGCGGTCAGGCGCGACAGCGGCCCCAGATGCGGCAGCCGCCCCAGCGCCACCAGCCGCTCGACCGCCAGGGGCCAGTGCAATGTCTGGCCCTGCGGCAGATAGGCGATGGCGCGCGCCACCGCCTGGCGCGACAGCCGCTCGACCGGCGCCCCGTCCAGCAGCGCACGACCGGCGGCCGGCTTCACCAGCCCCAGCAGCGCCCGCACCAGGGTCGACTTGCCCGCGCCATTGGGGCCGATCACGCCGATCAACTGGCCCGGCACCATGGTCAGATTGA
Source organism: Sphingobium sp. IP1 (assembly GCF_002708645.1). NCBI lineage: Bacteria > Pseudomonadati > Pseudomonadota > Alphaproteobacteria > Sphingomonadales > Sphingobiaceae > Sphingobium > Sphingobium sp. IP1. Next base: position 841 of record NZ_NOIW01000230.1, on the reverse strand, counting down.
CGCCGCGCACCGCCAGATGGCGACCCAGCCGGACGTCCAGTTGCTCGGTCGACAGGGTCACCATAGCCGCCGCTCCCGCATCAGGTGAATGAGGAAGACGGGCACGCCCAGTATCGCGGTCAGCACGCCCAGCTTCAATTCGCTGCTGGTCGGGATGATCCGCACGCCGATATCGGCCAGGGTCAGCAGCACCGCGCCGCCCAGCATCGATGGCAGCAGCAGCGCCGAGGGCGACCGATCGGTCAGCGGTCGCACCAGATGCGGCACGATCAGGCCGACGAAGCCGATCGATCCGGTCACCGCCACCGCGCCGCCGACGCCGATCGCGACGCCCGCCATCAGCCGCAGCCGCGCCCGCGACAGGTCGACGCCCAGCGCCCGCGCGCCATCCTCGCCCAGGGTCAGCGCATCAAGCGCGCGCCCGTCATAGAGCAGCAGCGCCGCGCCGACCGCTATGCAGGGCAGCGCCAACAGCAGATGGTCGATGCTGCGATTTTCCAGGCTCCCCATCAGCCAGCTCATGATCTCCATCGCGGCAAAGGGATTGGGCGACAGGTTCAGCGCCAGGCTGATCCCCGCCCCCGCCAGCGTCGCGACCGCAATGCCGGCCAGGATCAGCGTCAGCGGGCTTTCCGACGGTCCCGCCAGCAGGAACAGCGCGCCGATCGCCGCCAGCGCGGTGACGATCGCCAGCAGCGGCAACGCCATCGGATGCAGTTCGGACAGGCCGAAATAGAGCGCGATCACCGCCCCCAGCGCCGCCGCATTGGACACGCCCAGCACGGCGGGTTCGGCCAGCGGATTGCGCAGATAGCCCTGCAGCGCCGCGCCCGACAGGCCC
>NZ_NOIW01000023.1:0-74314 GCF_002708645.1 Sphingobium sp. IP1 | reverse complement strand
GGCTGTCGACGAGAAGCGGACATTCCTCCCCGGCACGGGGAGGTGGCAGCGCGAAGCGCTGACGGAGGGGCTGGAGCCTCTTAGCGCTGCGCTATTGGGCCTGTGGCCCCCCCCCCCCCCCCACGCGGGCGGGCTCCCCCCCCCGGTCGTGTCTGAAGCGCGCGGCTGCGGGATCAGGCGCTTGTCGTGGCCTGGCCGAGCTGGCGGGCGAGGGTGACGAATTCTTCGACGCTGACGGTTTCGGCGCGGCGTTGCGGGTCGATGCCGATCGCCTCCAGAGCGTCGAGCGCGCCGGGGACGGACTTGAGGCTCTGGCGCAGCATCTTGCGGCGCTGGCCGAAGGCGGCAGCGGTCAGGCGTTCCAGGATCTTGAGCTGCACGCCTTCGGGCGCCGGCTTGGGGGTGATGTGGACCACGGCCGACATCACCTTGGGCGGCGGGGTGAAGGCGCTGCGATGCACCTTCATCGCGATGCGCGCGTCGCTGCGCCACTGGGCGAGGACGGCGAGGCGGCCATAATGGTCGGTGCCCGGTTTCGCGACGATGCGTTCGGCCACTTCCATCTGGAACATCAAGGTTAGGCTGGACCACCAGGGCAGCGGCGCCCATAGCGCCGACAGCCAGCCGACCAGCAGGGCGGTGCCGACATTATAGGGCAGGTTGGCGATGATATGGGCACCATCGCCGGCCTCGGCACGGGCATCCACCTCCATCGCGTCGCCGGAAATGACGCGCAACTGGCCGGGGAAGGCCAGCTCCAGTTCGGCGAGCGCCGGCAGGCAGCGCCGGTCGCGCTCGACCGCGACCAGCTTGCCGCCGGCGCGCAGGATCGCGCGGGTCAGGCCGCCGGGGCCGGGGCCGACCTCGAACGCGGGCTGATCCTGGATGCCGCCGGGAATGGCGGCGATCCGGTCGAGCAACTGTTCGTCGAGCAGGAAATTTTGGCCGAGCGCCTTGCTGGCCTGAAGCCCATGGGCGGAGATCACGTCGCGCAGCGGCGGCAATGTGGGGCGGGCGTCAGCCGGCATAGGCAATCCGTGCGCGGGCGGCTTCGGCCGCCATTTTGAGGGCGGCGATCATCGCGCCGGGATTGGCGCTGTCGGTGCCGGCGATGCCGAAGGCGGTGCCATGATCGGGCGAGGTGCGCACGATCGGCAGGCCCAGCGTGATGTTGACGCCATCGTCGAAGTTCAGCGTCTTGATCGGGATCAGCGCCTGGTCATGATACATGCAGAGCGCCGCGTCATAGGCTTCGCGGGCGCGGGCATGGAACATGCCATCGGCCGCCAGCGGGCCGACAATGTCGATCCCTTCGGCGCGCAGCGCCTCGATTGCCGGGCGGATCACCTCGATCTCCTCGCGACCGAGTGCGCCATTCTCCCCGGCATGCGGGTTGAGGCCGGCGACGGCGAGACGGGGGCGGGCGATGCCGAAATTGCGCTGCAGCCCCTTCACTGTGGTGAGGGCACGGGCGCGGATCAGATCGATGGTCAGCGCCGAGGGCACATCGGCCAGCGCGATATGGATGGTGATCGGCACCACCTTGAGCGACGGGCCGGCTAGCATCATGACCGCGTTCTGGGCCGAGACACCGCAGCGTTCGGCGACGAATTCGGTCTGGCCCGGATGGGTGAAGCCGACGCCGTACAACTGTTCCTTGCCGACCGGCGCGGTGACGATGCCGGCTGCCGATCCGGTGCGGGCAAGGCCGACCGCGACCTCCAGTGCCTGGAAAGCGGTGCGGGCGCCGTCGATGCTGGGCGTGCCGGGCACGATCTCGCCCGCTTCGGCCACCTGCATGCAGGGCAGGGCGCGCTCGAACACCTGCGCGGCTTCCTCGGGCGATCCGACGATCTCGACCGGGCCGAGCCACACCGCGCGCAGCGATGCGGCATCGCCGACGGCGAAGAAGGTGGGCAGGCCACGCGCTTCGCGCATGACCCACGCCTTGGCGACGATTTCCGGTCCGATGCCTGCCGGGTCGCCGAGCGAGACGGCGAAGGGCGGCAGGCTGACCGGATCAGTTATATTCGATAACGGCATCGCGGCGAAGATCGCGCAGGTAGATGCGGGCGCGCTTGTTGACGCGTTCCTCTTCCAACTGGGCCTGGATCTGTTCGGGATTGGGGGCGTTGGCCGACTGCGGCTCGTCGCGGCCGCAGACGATCAGGACGCGGACGCCATCGTTGATCGAGCCGAAGGGCGGGGTGGATTCGCCGACCTGCAGATTGACCAGAATGTCCTGCAGCTGGGGCGGCAGGTCGCGCAGCTTCACATTGTCATTGTCGACCACGTCGGCGCCGATGCGGGCGCCGATTTCGTTCGCCTGGCCGCAGCCCTTGATCTCCTTGACCGCGGCGGCGAAGGTCGCGGCCTTCTGGCTGGCGGCTTCCTTGCTGGTGCCGGCCGGGAAGAGGACCGACAGCTGCTTGAGGCTGAGCAGCGAATCGCGCGGATCGGCGGTCAGCACCTTGCGCTTGTCCATCACATAGATGATCGACATGCCGCCCACTGTCTCGATCGGGCCGGCGAGCTGGCCGACCTGCAATTCGGTGGCGGCCTGCGCCAGCTCGGTCGGCAGCTGGCTGGGGCGGACCCAGCCGAGATCGCCGCCGACGACGGCGGTCGAGGCTTCGGAGAACTGGCGGGCATAGGCGGCGAAGCTGCCGCCCTGCTTGATCTGTTCGATGATGTTGCGGGCGTTGGCCGTGATCTGGTCACGGTTTTCCGGCGTCGAGGACAGGTAGATTTCGCTGATCCGCACTTCGTCGCTGCCCTTGGCGGCGTTGAGGCGATCGACCACCGACTTCACTTCGTCTTCGGAAACGTTGACGAAGGGCTGGATGTTGCGGCGGAGCAGGCGGCTCCAGGCCAGTTCACCCTCGATCTGGCGCTTGATGCTGCTGGCCGAGCTGCCCTGTTCGCGCAGATATTGGTTGAACTGGTCGGGCGACTTGCGGAAATTGGCCGCGACGCGCTCATAGCTCTGGTTCACTTCGGCCGGATCGATCTTGATGTCGTTGGCCGCCGCTTCCTGGATCTGCAGCGTTTCGTCGATCAGGTTGCGCAAAACCTGGACGCGCAGCCGTTCCTTTTCCTCGGCCGACACCTTGCCGCCATTGGCGGTGATGATCAGGGCCAGGCGCTGGTCGACATCGGTGCCGGTGATGATGCGGCCGTTCACGATCGCCGTCGCCTTGCGGACATTGGGATCATTCTTGCCGAAGATGGTGACGTCCTTGGGCAGATTCAGGCCCTGATCGGCGTCATCGTCGACGGCCTGGGCCGACACGGTCTGTGCCGCCATGCCCAGAAGGGCGGTGGACAGAAGCAGGGTGCGCAGGCCCGAGCGAACGGATTTGGGCGAGAAAACGACAGAAAGCATCGTCGGCAAAAATCTCCAATACGGTCGGGAGCCAATGCCCCGTTCCGCCTTAACCGGTCCTGAGCGGACGGCGGGAAGGCAGTTCCTTATATGCCAATATTGCGAAAAGCCAGCCGCAGCTGGAAGCTGTTGCCGGCGCGCGCGTCACCGTTGGTCTGATAGTCGCGCCGCCATGTAAAGCCCAGCGTCAAACAATCATCCTCATAGGCAACGCCGAGGCGCTGGCGCACGGGCTCATAGCCGTCGGCCGTAGTGCCCGGATCTTCCTGCGCGCCGGTAAGATCGATCACGGTCGAGCCGAACACCGACCAGAAGCGGGCGAACTGGATGCGGCCGCCAAGGCGCAGTTCCTCGCGGTCCTGCAGATCCTCCAGCGTGATGTTGGCGTTGCGGTTGAGGCGCAGATAGCTGATCTGGGCATAGGTCTTCTTGCTGCCCACGGTCGCGTCGACCTCGTTCCGGCGGACCGCCAGATTGTCCTTGTCGACCCGGAAGCGCTGGGTGAAGCTGACGAAATCCTTGTAGCGGACGGTCCAGCGGCCGACGATGTCGGACATGCGGTCGGACAGGCCGGTGCCGTCGGGCAGGATGCTGGCGCGGTTGTCGAGCCGGTAGCTCTGGCCGACATTGGCGTCGAGCGTGAAGTCGGGCAGCGCCAGATTATATTCCAGGCCATAGGTGATGCGGCTCGAATCCTCGAACCGGTCATAGCCCGCGAAGCGGTTGAGCGCGAAGAGGTTGCTGTCCTCCAGATCGACCGACCGGGCATCCTCATTGGGCACCGACAGGTTGGCGAGATGGGGCGAGGCGACGATCTGGACGCGGGGGGCGATACGCTGGACGCCGCCGAAGGCCTCGCCCATGAAGGGCCAGCGCATGTCGACCGCGGCGGCGGCGATGCCGCGCGCCTTCCAGCCCGGATCGCCGGCATAGCTGATCGTGTCGGTCAGCAGATTGTCGCTGCTGTGATAGACGTCGCCGCGCAGATAGGTGGTGAAATTCACTTCCTGGCCAAGGCCGGTCAGCTTGCGCAGATTCCATTCGAACGCGGCAAAGGCGCGCTGGGTATCCTGCCCCTCGGTCCGGGTGATCGCCAGCGTATTGGCCTGGAACTGCATCTGGCCGCCCAGCAGCGGGTCCTTCATCCGCAGCCGATAATCCATGACCGGCAGGGCGATCGGCATCTGGCCCTGGGGGTCATCGACGCGCAGCGTCTGCACCGCCCAGCCGGCGAGCGAGAAATAGCTGTTCTCGCCGATCCGCTGGACGCCCAGGGTCGAACGCAGCCGGTCGTCGCGGCTAATGTCGTAGCGGCGCAGGAAGGTGCGGTCGGTGGCGACCCGGATCGACCCGTTGACGCTCCATTCCGGCGACAGCTGCATGCCGCCGCTGGCGTCGATCGCGCCGCGGATGTCCTTTTGCGAATCGGTCGGCGTGATGCCGCTCGACCGGCTGCCATAGGTGGCATAGCCGGTGATCTGATAGGCGCCGCGATCATAGAGATGGCGGAAATTGCCTTCGATCATCGGCAGCGAATCGCTGTAGACGTGCGGCGTGACGGTCAGGTCGCGATTGGGCGCGAGCTTGAGATAATAGGGGACCGCGACCTCGAAGCCATTGACCCGGTCATAACGGATATTGGGGACCAGAAGGCCGCTGCCACCATCGTCGCCGACCGGATGCGACAGGCCCGGCACCGGGATCAGCGGCAGGCCGAACAGTTCGACATTGGCGCGGGTATAGGAGACGCGCTGCTTGGTCGGGTCATAGACGACCTTGACTGCGTTGATCTGCCAGGTCGGTTCCTTGGGGCAGCCGTCGCTGCCCTCCACCGGACAGCCGGTATAGGCGGCGTGGTGCAGCGTATAGACGCCATTGACCCGCTCGCCCTTGGTCGCGGCCATGCGGCCGCCCTTCTGGAGGACCAGCAATATATTGTCGACCGCGCCATCCTTGAGCGTATCGGTGACATCGAAGCGGTCGCCATAGGCGACATTGCCGTCGGGATCGATCACCGAGACGGCGCCCTGCGCCTCGACCTTGCCGGTGTTGCGGTCCCACACGATCTTGTCAGCGCGCAGCCGGTTGCCGTCGCGCAGCAACTGGACATTGCCGGTGGCGGTCACGACCTGACTGTTGGTGTCATATTCCAGCGTATCGGCGGCGAAGCCGATTTCCTGGTCATTGTCGGGCACCGGCGCGTCGGGTGCGCTGATCGGCGTCTGGGGCTCGTTCAGCTTGGGCTCGGGCGCCTGTTGCGCATGGGCCAGCGGCGCCGCGAGCAGGCAGGACGAGGCAGCGCCGGCAAGCAGCGCCTGTTTGAACGACAGGGGAAACACGGAAATCTGCAAGCGTAGGGGCCTCTTTGTGGGCACTTCTGGTCCCTGCCTATCGCATTGCTTGGCCCGCGCCGCAATCGCTGCTCGCATTCGGGACGGCGGAAATCCGCCGAATGGCTTTGCAGAGCGGCAAAGCCGCACTATCTGGCTGAAACAAGAACGACACGGCATTCCAGAGAAAAGGCCCCCAGATGGACATCCAATTCAGCCCCACGCGCCCCCAGGTCGACACGTTGGTCCTTGCCGTGGCGAAGGGGACTGTCGACAGCCTGCCGCTGGCCGCATCGGCCACGCTGGTCGCCGGCGCCGCCGCCGCGCGCTTCGCCGGTGAGGCGGGCGGCAGCGTCGAGAGCTTCGTCGAGGAAGGTGGCGCGGTGCTGCGCGTCCTGCTGCTGGGCATTGGCAATGGCAGTGCGGCCGACCTGGAGCGGGCCGGCGGCGCGTTGACCGCCAAGCTGTCGACCAGCGGCGCGACCCACGCAGCGGTCGAATTCCCGGCCGGCGTCAGTGGCGAGGATGCCGCCCGGCTGGGCTTGGGCGCGCTGCTGCGTAGCTGGCGGATCGACACCTATCGCACGCGTCAGCCGGAAAAGGCCAAGCCGACGCTGGCGACCGTGACGATCGTCGCAACCGGCGCCGAGGCCGAATGGGCCAAGCTGTCGGCGGTCGCCGCCGGTGTCGCCTTCACCCGCGAACTGGTGTCGGAACCGGCGAACATCCTCTATCCCGAAAGCTTCGTCGCGCGCTGCCAGCATCTGGCCGAGCTGGGCGTCAAGATCACCGTGCTGGACCGCGCGGCGATGACGGAGCTGGGCATGGGCGCGCTGCTGGGCGTGGCGCAGGGGTCGGCGCGCGAGGCGCGGCTGCTGGCGATGGAATGGGACGGCACCGATGGGGCCGCCGAAAAGCCGGTGGTGTTCATCGGCAAGGGCGTGACCTTCGACACCGGCGGTATCTCGCTCAAGCCCGGCCCCGGCATGGAAGATATGAAGTGGGACATGGGCGGCGCCGGTGCCGTCGCTGGTGCCATGAAGGCGCTGGCCGGTCGCAAGGCCAAGGCGCGTGTCGTCGGCATTTGTGGCCTGGTCGAGAATATGCCCGACGCCAATGCGCAGCGCCCCGGCGACATCGTGACGTCGATGTCGGGCCAGACCATCGAGGTGCTGAACACCGACGCCGAAGGCCGTCTGGTGCTGTGCGACGCGGTGACCTGGGCACAGAAGACCTATGAACCCGAAGTGGTGATCGACCTCGCCACCCTGACCGGCGCGATGATGATCGCGCTCGGCAGCGAGCATGGCGGCCTGTTCGCCAACGACGATGCGCTGGCCGACGACCTGCTGGCGGCGGGCAAGACCAGCGGCGAGAAGCTGTGGCGCTTCCCGCTGTCGGAGGCCTATGACAAGCTGATCGACAGCCCGATCGCCGACATGAAGAATATCGGTCCGCGCTTCGCCGGCTCGATCACCGCTGCCCAGTTCATCAAGCGCTTCGTCAATGAAGGCGTGAAGTGGGCGCATCTCGACATTGCCGGCATGGTCTGGTCGGACAAGCCCGGCGCCACCGCCGACAAGGGCGCGACCGGCTATGGCGTGCGCCTGATCGACCAGCTGGTGGCCGACAAGTTCGAGCGCTGAAGCCGGTGCAGGTCGACTTCTACCAGCTGAGCCGCGATCCCGTGGAAGGGGTGCTGCCCGCGATCGCGGCGCGCATCCTGGACATGGGCGCGCGGCTGCTGGTGGTGGCCGACGAGCCGGAACGGCTGGCCCGCATATCGGCGGGCCTGTGGGCGGGGCCACCCGAAAGCTTCCTGGCCAATGGCCTGACAGGCGACGGGGTGGACGCCGCCCAGCCGGTGCTGCTGGCGCAGGATTGCGTCGCTGCCAATGGCGCCAGGCATATCGCGCTGGCGGACGGAATATGGCGCGAGGAGGCGCTGGGCTTCGATCGGGCCTTCTATTTCTTCGATGCGGACACGATCGACGGCGCGCGGGCCAGCTGGCGCGCGCTCAGCAAGCGCGAGGGCGTGACCCCGCGTTTCTGGCGGCAGGAAGGCCGCAAATGGGTGCAGGGGCCGTGAACGCCCGGAAATAGGGACTTCTACCAAGCCCTCTCGCGCCCCTCTTGCGAAGTCATCCGGCCCGGTCTAAAGGGCGCGCAACTTTATTCCAACAATCCGGAGTTATGAGGGCCATGGCCGTCACGCGCACTTTTTCGATCATCAAGCCCGACGCAACCCGTCGCAACCTGACCGGCGCCGTCACCAAGATGCTGGAAGAAGCCGGCCTGCGCGTCGTCGCTTCCAAGCGCATCCGCATGAGCCGCGAGCAGGCCGAAGGCTTCTATGCCGTTCACAAGGAACGCCCCTTCTTTGCTGACCTGGTCGCCTTCATGATCTCGGGCCCGGTCGTCGTCCAGGTTCTGGAAGGCGAAAACGCCGTGACCCGCAACCGCGACATCATGGGCGCCACCAACCCGGCCAATGCCGACGCCGGCACCATCCGCAAGGAACTGGCCGAATCGATCGAAGCCAATTCGGTCCATGGTTCGGACAGCGAAGAAAATGCCGCGATCGAGATCGCCTATTTCTTCAAGCCCGAAGAAATCGTCGGCTAAACCCGACACCCGTCCCCGGACGAGCAAAAGGCCCGGCGCTCCCGCAAGGAGCAGCCGGGTTTTTTGTTGGGCTGGGGGTGATGGATTTGGGAGGTTTCCCGCCATTCCTCCCCGGTACGGGGAGGGGGACCATTTGCGTAGCAAATGGTGGAGGGGCACAGGCCGGATAGCGCGGCGTTAGAGTGCGCCTGCCCCTCCGTCAGCGCTTCGCGCCTGTTCAATGGAGACGCGTGTCTCCATTGAACTCCCCGTGCCGGGGAGGAATGACCCCGATTGGTCGATGTTTCGAGCGTGCGGCTCTAGCCTTTCGTCTGGCGGGCCCAGCGGGCGTCGATCTGGGACTGGGCGCTGGCGCCCTGGGCGTGGCTGACCAGGGAGAGTCCGCGCAGGGTCAGTTTGTGGCCGGACAGCCATTTGCCGGCGATGCCATAGCCGATGTCGTAGACGGCGGAATCGCTGTGGGTGTCGCCATTGACGACGAACTGGGTGACGATGGTCACCGGCAGTTTCTCGTCGCCGATGCTGTCGTCGGGCAGCTTGGCGGCATTGCGCGCCTTTTTCAGCGCATCCTCGAACCAGCCGGCCTCGATGCGCGGTTCGCCGGTCGTGTCGACCGGGGCGATGCCGAGCGCCCTGGGGAAATGGATGGTTTGGCTCTGCACCAGCTGATCGGGATCGGCGGGCTTGAGCGTCAGGCGGCTGTCGCCATCGGCCGCGGCGTTGAGCACCAGCCGGGCGGCGCGGGCGGAGGCCTTGCTGCTTTCGGCGGCCTTGCTGGCGCGCTCGTCCTTCTTGTCGGCCCAGTTGAGATAGAGGGTGAGGGCGGAGATCAGCACCGCCGCCACTGCCAGCAACTCACCCAGCGTAATCCAGCGACGGCGGATGCGGGCGGCTTCCTCCTTGCGGGTCTCCTGCTTGGTCTCCGGGCTGTCGCTCATCGGGTCAGGCCGTCTGGGGCGGGACTTCGAACTTGTCGATCACCCATTCCTCCGCCTGCGCCTCGCCGATCCATTCCTGCATCCAGGGATGGGCGATGATCGCGCGCATATAGGCTTCGGCAAAGCGGGCGACCGGCAGCTGATAGGTGATGAAGCGGGTAACGACCGGCGCGAACATCAGGTCGACGGCGCCGAACTCGCCGAACAGGAAGTCGCCCTCGCCACCATAGCGGGCGCGGGCCTGGGCCCAGAGCTGCATGATCCGGCTGATGTCGTGGGCAACGGCCTCCGACGGCGGGACCGGATCATAGATCTGGCGGATGTTCATGCTGTGCTCGCGGCGGAGCGCGGCGAAGCTGCTGTGCATTTCGGCCGCCATCGAGCGGGCCATGGCGCGGGCACCCGGATCGGTCGGCCAGAACTGGTCGCCCCCGGCCTTTTCATTGAGATATTCGACGATGGCCAGGCTGTCCCATACGACGATGTCGTCGCCATCCCACAGGATCGGCACCTTGCCGGAGGAGGGGGCGAACTCATCGCCCTCGCGACGCTTTTCCCATTCCTCATCATAGAGGGGGACCACCACTTCCTCGAACGGAAGGCCGGAGAGCTTGCACGCCAGCCAGCCGCGCAGCGACCAGCTCGAATAGGCCTTGTTGCCAATGAACAGCTTCATCATGGCCATGTCTTAGCCGGGCGGGCTTCGATAAGTCGAGAGCCGATAGAGAGGGCTTTCCACTTCGCGTCGAAACGCCTAAGGGGCGGCCATCCCCGGGGGGCCGCTCATGCGCGGCTGAGAGGTGGTCAGCAGACCACGACCCGCTGAACCTGATCCGGCTGATACCGGCGTAGGGAGGGCAAGGCGGCAGGTCCGTCGTCCCTCCTGTGGAGTGGACGTGAGATGAAGACTGCCCGATTGCCCCATGTTGGAAGCGCCTGCCTGACGCTGGCCCTGCTGATGATTGCATCGCCCGTAATGGCCGAGGATGAACTGGACCAGTCGACCAATATCCAGGTCGTCGGCCATCCCGACCCCGAAGGCTTGCTGCCCGATCAGAGCGCGCCCAAGGCGGTCAGCGCGATCTCCACCGACTTCATCATCAAGCAGGCGCCGACGCTCAACGCCTTCCAGCTGGTCAACCTGTTGCCCGGCGCCAATGTCTCGTCCAGCGACCCCTATGGCCTGTCGGCATCGTCCAGCCTGACGCTGCGCGGCCTGGGTCAGGACCAGATCGGCGTGCTGATGGAAGGCGCGCCGCAGAACGACATCGGCTATTATTATGCCTATCCCTCCCAATTCGCCGATGCGGAGAATGTGCGGCAGGTGATGCTGGCGCAGGGCGCGGCAGACATTGACTCGCCGGTGGTGGCGGCGGCCGGTGGCCTGTTGTCGCTGACGCTGGATGATCCCAGGGCGGAGGCGGGCGGCCTCGTCAACCTGTCGGTCGGTTCCTATGACGAGCGGCGCGTCTTTGCGCGGATCGACACGGGACGGATCGGATCGACCGGGCTGAAGGGCTTCATTTCCTATTCCAACAACCGCGCCGACAACTGGCGCGGGGCGGGCCATGACCAGCGCCAGCATATCGATGCCAAGCTGCTGAACGAATGGGGCGAGGGCAACCGGGCGAGCATCGCCTTTTCCTTCAACGACGCCAAGACATCGACCTATCCCAGCCCGAGCAAGACGGACTGGGAAGCCTCTGGCCGCGGCTATAATTTCGACGAGACCTATAGCGAGGGGAATACCAACTACTGGCGCCTCTATCGCGCGCCGTTCCGCAATTTCTATGTCGCGGCGCCTGTCCACCTGAAGCTGAGTGACATGCTGAGCTTCGACAGCAGCGCCTATCTGCAGATGGGCCATGGCAATTCGCCCTATGGCACGCAACTGGCCACCACCGGCAATTATCTGGGCACCGAGGAACTGACCCAGCCGATCGACCTGCCCGGCGCGGTCGATGGCGTCGCCACGGTGCTGGGCAACTGGACCGGCAAGCAGTTCCGCGTCGGCGACGTCAGCAAGCTGACGCTGCAGGCCGGCGCGCATCGGATCGTCGCAGGCCTCTGGTTCGACTATGGCACTGATCGGGTGACGCAATCCTATACGTCGATCGATGCCGATGGCCGCCCGGTCGACCAGTGGGGCTATCAGGACAAGGCAATCCGCACCGCCGACGGGCGGCTGCTCGCCTATGAAAATCAGCGCACGGAGACGGTCACCAAGGGCTTCTTCCTGGCCGACAGCATCGCGGTGACGCCGAAGCTTGGCATCGACATCGGCTTCAAGGGCGTCAACCTGCTGCGCAACGGCCGCAACTATCTGCCCGGTCCGCAGTCGACGGTGCGGATCGACAGCTTTGCCGCGCTGCCGCGGGCGGCGATCCATTATCAGCTGGACGACCGGCAGCAGCTGTTCGCGAACATCACCACCAATTTCCGCACGCCCAACGAGTTTGCGCTCTACAACAGCTATTATGGCGGCGAACTGGTGAGCCTGGGCACCGACGGCCTGAAGAACGAATATTCGCTCTCGCAGGAACTGGGCTATCGCTATATCGGCCCCAGCCTGTCCTTCTCGCTGACCGGTTTCCATTATCATTTCCGTAACCGCCAGGTGGCGACGGTGATCGACAGCGGCGGCGCGCTGGTCAATTCGACCATCAATGCCGGCAGCCAGAGCAGCTATGGCCTGGATGGCGAGATCGACTATCGCCCGGCCAAGGGGATGAGCATCTATGCCTCGGCCGAATATCTGCACACGCGGCTGAACGACGATCTGGCGATCAACGGCGATTATCTGCCGACCAGGGGCAAGCGGGCGGTGTCGGCCCCCAGCTTCCAGTTTGCGCTGGGCAGCACCTATGATGACGGCCGGCTGTTCGGTAGCAGCGCGCTCAAATATGTCGGCCGCCAATATGCGACCTTCATGAATGACGAAAGCATCAAGGGCTATGCCACGCTGGACCTGTCGGTGGGCGTGCATCTGGCCGGGCTGATCGATGCGCAGGTGATGGACCTGCGCATCAACGCGATCAACGTCACCAATCCGCGCGTCCTGTCGGGCGTCTATGCGATCAGCACCAATGCGCAGGACACGGTCGGGCGCAACGGTACGCTGATCGCCGGTTCGGCGCCGACCTATTATGTCGGCAGCGCGCGCGCCGTGGTGGCGACGCTTTCGCGCGCCTTCTGACGATGAGCGCCGCCGCTTCGCATCTGGTCCATGGCATGGGGCTGGCGCTGGAGGCGCCGGCCTGGCCGGCGATCACGGTGGACGAGGCAGCGGCGGTGCTGGACCATTTCCCCGATGCAGGCCGGCTGGCGGCGCTGGCCTGGCATTCGCCGCGCCCCTTTTCGGCGGCGGCGCTGATCGAGACGGATCGCGGCCCGCTGTTCCTGAAGCGGCATCACCAGCGCTTGCGGACGCCGGCGGCGCTGGCCGAGGAGCATCGCTATATGGCGCATCTGCGCGGTGCCGGGCTGGCGGTGCCCGATGTGCTGCGCGCGGCCGATGGTGCCGGCGCGATTGCGCTGGGCGAATGGAGTTACGAACTGCATCGCCAGGCGCCGGGCATCGATCTTTATCGCGATCGCCAGTCCTGGACGCCATTCCTGTCGCCCGATCACGCCTTTGCGGCTGGTGTCGCGCTGGCGCAACTGCATCGGGCGGCAGCCGGTTTCGATGCGCCGGCACGCGGAGCGCATCCGCTGGTGTCGAGCTTCACGATCTTGCCCGCCGTTGATCCGCTGGCCGCAGCGGACGCCTATGTCGCGGCGCGGCCGGCGGTGGCGGCCTTCCTGGCGGACATGCCCTGGCGGTCGGAACTGGCGCGGCTGTTTGCGGCGCTGGGGCAGGGGCTGGCGTCGCGGCTGGCGGAGCAGCCTGCGCTCTGGACCCATAATGACTGGCATCCTTCCAACCTGCTGTGGTCGGCGGAAGGGGCGGTCAGCAGCATCTTCGATTTCGGCCTGTCGACCCGCAGTTGCGCACTGCATGACCTGGCCACTGCGATCGAGCGGACGGCCATTCCCTGGCTGGCGCTGGAGGACGGGCAACTGTCCGAGCCGGCGGATGTGGATGGCGCACTGGCCTTGCTCGCGGGCTATCGCAGCGTCCTGCCGCTGGCGCCCGCAAAGATCGACACGCTGCTGCGCCTGCTGCCGCTGGTCCATGTCGAGTTCGCCCTGACCGAGATCGACTATTTCTTCGGCATATTGGCCGATCACGAAGGGGCGATGCTGGCCTGGCAAGCCTATCTGGTCGGCCATGCCGACTGGTTTCTGTCGGGCGAGGGGCAGGGCTTTCTGGCGCGACTCCGTGAGGGGGTGGTGGCCTGATGTCTATGCTGGAGATCGTCGCTGTCATCATCAGTTTCCTCGGCATCTGGCTGACGGCGCGGCGGCATCTGCTGTGCTGGCCGGTCAACCTGATGGCCTGCGCCCTGTATGCCAAGCTGTTCCTCGACGTGCGCCTCTATGCCGACATGGTGCTGCAGGGGCTGTTCGGCATCGCCATCGTCTATGGCTGGATCGGCTGGGCACGGGGCAAGCGCGACGAGGGCGAGGTACGGGTGGTGCCGCTGCCGCCGATGCGGGCCGCCAAGGGGCTGGCGCTGGGGGCGCTCTGTGCCGGTGCGATCGGCTGGTTCACCCATCATTATACCGATGCGGCACTGCCCTGGATGGATTCGGCGCTGAGCAGCTTCAGCCTGGTCGCCCAATATTGGACGGCGCGGCGCCATGCGGCAAGCTGGCTGCTGTGGATCGCGGTCGACATCTTCTATGTCGGGATGTTCGCGTTCAAGGGCCTGTGGCTGACGGCCGGTCTCTATGCCGCGATGATCGGGCTGGCGGTGCTGGGCTATTGGCGCTGGCGGCAGGCGATGCGTCGCAGCGCAGCCTGAACAGGGCTGCTGCCTTGAGTCGGCAGGGATCGCTTCTATCTGGAAAATGGAGGCCCGAGCCGGAATCGAACCGGCGTGCAAGGATTTGCAGTAATTGCAGGATCGATTCCCGGCTATTCCCGAAAAGTCATTAAATATAATAAAAACAACGCTTTAAAGTCTTTGAGCGGCCGGGGGCGTTTCCCGCGCATACCCCTGAAAGCCCTTAAAATCCCGACATGATTACACCAAAACTACACACGATTTTGAAGGGGTAGGGCGTTCGCCGATTTGATTTGGCAGGCGCGCGGCAACGCCCATCTAGCAGAGGCTGGACACCCCGCCATGAGGTCGTCACTTTACAGCATGTCCGAACAGATTGCCCGTATCCGCATCACCCTTGACGACACGGGAGAGAAGAGAGGCGTTAGGCGCCATACGGCGCCACAGGACGCCTAGGAGTGGCTACAGAGGCGCTATCACTAAGGCGGCAGTGGCAGCCGCTCTTTACCAGTAATTGTCGTTGCTTGATGGTCGCTTCGTAGGCTAGCTATGACGGTTAAGCAAAGACTGAATGGTAACCGTTGGGGCAATTATGTTTCTCGAAAAGAACTCTCGATTTTTTCGCCGTTATCATTTTAGTTTTAAGCCGAAAACTAAGTTCGCACCAGCGCTCCCTCTTGTCGCCAGCGATAAGCACTACTCGATCAAGGACGCCCTCGTCAGAGCTAGAGCCAACAAAGTCGCTCAGGCGGTCCAGCCTAATGGCGACCTTGTCGAACTCGTCGCTATACGAGACGATGACAAAAATGGCGTTTTGACCCTGCTGTTTCATCGATCAAGCCCATCTGCCGCTGATCCATCTTACCGGAAGTGGATCAAGGATAAGTTGGCGGTTCGACAGGCGACGAAAGAGACCGACGAAGAGCAAGCTGTTTCTGCACATATGGTCATTCGTTCCAAGCCATCTAGTCCAATGACATATGATTTTGCCTTGGAAGAAATTCCTGGCCTAAGCATTAGCGTCATAAAGCCAATTTTTGGAACGGTGCTGCGAGGATACGAATATCCATATGAAGATAAAAAGGGAGAAGACAAAGAGACTTATACCATAGTAAAGTCTAATGGAATAAAAGCTGAAGGTTTAGATAGTGCTCTCAAAAAGAAGGGTTCTATAAATTATATAAACCTCGTTAGAACTAATATACCGGATGCGCCTGACAGTGACGGCATTGCTGAGCCGCAAGTCGAGCGTATAAAGTATAAGATCGTCGGTGATCCTAGTAGTCCTGAGTGGAATGCAAAATTGCGCAAATTCATCGGGAAAGTGCGCAGTGAGGATTGGGACGACGTTTATTTAGAGCTAAGCCTTGATGATGATCGCCACCGCACTGTTAAGGTCGATAGGGAGGACGAGGCGGCGGAAATTCTGTTCGTGAGATCGGAGCAGGTCGCTATAAAGACGGAGCTAAAGCCCTGCACCCAATCGATCATCGATGAAATAGTTGATGCAGCAAGAACGCTGTTGATTAAATAGCTATGAAGAGATTTTTGGAGGCGCCGCTTCGCTATCTTAGGCTGAGGTCGGAAGCTGGCCGCCTTATCTGGCTGCAAGATGTTTTTGCCACACTTGCCTTAGTAGCGATTGTAACCGCACCATTCGTATTGGTGGGCAAAGCAAATTTCATTCATAAAGATGGATTTGTTGACAAAATCGGTAGCTTTTCGTCTGTTTTGACGGGGTTTTATGTGGCGGGACTTGTTGCTGTCGCTACATTCCCACGCCAAAAAAATGGTCTAGATGCCGTTATTAATTTCGGAAAGATTAAGCTATCCACCAACGATGGATGGGAATTTCTAACTAGGCGAGAGTATATATGCTCTTTGTTTGGTTATCTTTCAACAATATCTTTATGCCTAACTGTTTTTTCAATAATATCTATTATAATAACATCATCTCTTCCAAACTTTAGTTTTGTTAAATTTGAATTATTGTCATATACCGTATCTATAGATAGAAAGTTTATCAGGTTAATCGTAATGATATCTGTAAACATTCCGATATGCCATTTGGCGGTTAGCACGTTTCGCGGGCTATATTATCTAATTGATAGAATGTATGCTCAATCGCCGACAATTAAATCCAAAATGGACGAATGAGTATTGTAGCGTTCTGAGGATTCTATTCTCTCGAACAGTATCTTTTTACCGTAGCATCCGACAAACCAAACTGCGCTGCTGTCTTCCTAATGCTAGCTTTATTGTCTTTACGCCACTGCGCGACATGGGCGGCATCAGCAGCGAACGGACGTCCTAAACTAACCTTCCCCCTATGAGTGCGTCCGGTAGCAGCGAGAGAGGCTCTAGCAGCCTCTCTACCAGCATCGCAGCGCTCCTTGATCCTGTTCCGCTCCATATCTGCGATCTGGGCGAGAACGGCTACGATCAGTTCGCCTACACCCTTACCGATAGGACCTAGGCCAAGAACGTCTACGGTAACACCCTTGGCGATCAGTTTGCGGACGGTTGCCTGTATATCGAGGGCGTCACGGCCTAATCTGTCGATGGCAGCGATATGAACCACATCATTCTCGCGGGCATAGGCGAGCAGGGCGGCAAAGCCCGCTCGATCAGCAGCCAAGACCGCACCAGATACGCCTTCATCTAAAAACTCTTTATCGAACGGTCCCGGCAAGGATGCGCGCTGAGCGTCGATGGTCTGCGTATCGGTTGAACAACGCAGGTAGGCCAGCTTCGACATTAGAACTCCTTCGACTCGCTCATAAGATATCTATATAATATTGAGCTAGGTCAGATATGCAAGAAGGTATCTAATAAGCTATGCAGGATGCCGGGGAAGAGGTTAGCCCAACACTTAGAACTTCTGCGCTAGGTGATCTTTGACCGGTCGATGTCTTAGAAAATGCCCCGACGCACCACTCCGGAGCATTCACTGTTTTATCCTCAGAACGACCTATCCTCACAAGGAAGGAAGGTGGCTTGATGACAGTTTTCGTCATTAAGCTGAGAGGTCATTTACCCTATTGCGCGAATCAATAATTCGTCCATGATGTGCCTACCGGTTAACGTTGGCACAATATGTTGTGCATCTGCCGGTAGAAAGGAGATGCACCATGAGTAAAACGTTCAAGCCGGGCCAAGAGGCCCCGCGCTCTGGTCAATATGAAATCATTGGGCCACGCGGTGGGCACACTGGTTCAGAACGCACGGTCACGCGGGGCGAACCAATGCCGCCCACGCCGAAATCGGGCATGAGCTACAAGCTGGTCGATCCAACCAAGCACAAGTGATTTGAAAACGCTGCGGTGCGACACGACCCGGTTAGTTCCTAACTACGGCCAGCTGGCGGTGCTTTCAGCATAAATCCAGACGCTGGAACCAGTTCATATCTGCCGGTATCAAAGATCAAGCCAAAGCTAGGGAAAAGGCGGCACGGAAGTGTCGCCTTTTTTGTGTTCCCCACCGAAAATAGGAGGGGCATGAAGTGCATTTACGACAAGCTTTTGTTTTGCCATGAGGAAGGGGCAGTCCGGTGAGTCCCGGCTGTGGGGCGTCGTAACCCCTATGTCACAAGTCCGGTCGAGTTTCTCGGCCGGGTGGCTGTCGCACATGTCCAAGGCTTTGCCCAAAAGCGGCAGCGCCTTGTGCTTGTGCAGGGTTACGAACGCCCGGCTTTTGCCGGGTATGCCTCCGAACTAAAATGGGGGCATCAATGGATCAGGCTACTACACCTGCTAACAAACCTTCCAAGCTTCTCTATTGGGGCGCTGGCGCTGCCCTTTGGGCCGTAGCAGCGGTGATGATTGTAGGCTCTTACAAGGCCGATAACAGGCCTGCACCCGCCGACCTAGCAGCAGTCGATCAAGCTTTTGCAGAAAAGGCCATGGCTAGCGCGCGGGACGCCATGAAAGACCCGACATCGGTTAAGTTTAAGGACGTTACCGCCAGCGCGAGGGCCAACTGCATGTATGGCCAAATCCTTGGGCGCAACAGCTTTGGGGCATATACCGGTTATACCGGGTTTGTATGGGCCAACGGGAAAACGCTGATCGATCCGGGAAAGGTCCAATCGAATGTCATTATCGATAATGTCGGGGACTTCATCAGCTATTCCAAGGCTCGCAGTGAGTGCATGGCGACGATGCCAATAGGTGATGGATACGCTCCATTGACGATCCCGGCAGCATGAAAATTCGGCGATATATCCTTGCGTCTATCGCGACCATTTGTCTGGCAGTTCCGACTTTCGCTAACGGGCCTTTAGCTGTTCTGGCAGACGGGAAAAAGCATAAGCTTTCCTACCAAGGGGATACCTTCAAAATCCGATGGAAAGGCGACCAGATATCGGTCGATCGGATGGAAAAGTTCGGAAAGAACAACACCAGCCCGCAGGTTCGTGAATCGATGCGCGAGGTTGCCCGGCGGGTGACAGGTTGTGCGCTTAAGGAGGAGTTCTACACATTTATGACCTTCCGATTGGAAGCGACATTGGTGTGCAGCCCCGCCGATCAGCGCACGGATTAACTGATGAATATTCCTATGTTTAGAGATATTTAGGTATATTTAGTCCTGACGTTAATATCCGGGTTAAAATCTGATTGCGCAACGTTAACTGTTATACTCAATTAACACACAAGCTATGCCGGATGCCCGATTTCCCTGCGCTGGTATAGCAAATCAGCAGGTTGGTCGGACTGTTGGATGGGAAAAGCTGCCTCCAAAACTAAATCCTCACCCCGATCGACCATAGAGATTGCATTTTCCTGAGTTATTTGATACAATTTACTCAAATGACGACAATTAACTTGGCTAGATCGTCTAAACTTCCAAGCCAAATGCCACCTGCAAGGCTCATTAGTTGCAGAGCTTCACAGATTGTTAGCAACCTCTCTTGCGAAGGTTAGTAGCGATAATGCTATTAGCTGATGTGCAGTAGGCCTACTGTCTTTGATCCTATTACCCGTAATTCTTGTAGCGGGTAACAAGTTACATTCTTTGGGGAACTTAGAGGCCGTAAGGCTGACCTCCTACCCTCCTGCGAGTAGATATAGCTCAACGGAACAACTCAAACAGTTATGGGCTGATGCTATCGTCCTAGTGCATTCACTAGGGTATCATACACGGTGTGGCTACCGTCCTCTCCTTTCAAGGGAACAGGCAAAAGGCATTTGAGCTATATAGGAATGTGTAAAAGAGATATCGGGTGCAAGAATCCGCGTAACATACTAGCTTATGGTAGATTGGTTATAATTAACCCATAAACCTTTAACTAGTATCACCCTAGCGGAGGATGAGTTGTATCCGCAATTATTATCGGATAGTATGACACGGTAAGATACCATGCCATACCAAGACACCTCTATTTTACGTCAGCAAGCCCTCTCTCAAGCCGCTTCATGGTCCTTCTCATGGTATCCCTTATCTCCATATAATCAAGATCACCCATAAGGTAATCTTTAATAGTGTCTACCGCGTCATCGACGAGGGATATAAGGTGCTCTATCTTCTCGCTACTGTCCATGTGTTCAATTCCTTAAATTCGTTTCGATAATGAGGTCAGTTCCCGGGTGCGCTAACCTCATTCCTGTGTAAGGCTCACCGCTCATTGCATCTATGGGTTGGGTGTCGCCGATATACATGCCGGGGCGGTGAAGCTGTTGAAGGCAATGGAATATTTGCGATCTTGAGCTTCGGGTTGCCGGTCGGAATGCTGTTGCGGGCATGGCATGGCAGAACATGCTCTAATTTGCCCGGAGAGGGGTCGTAGAGTGCGAACGTGACGGTCAGGCTGCTACGTGGCGCGATGGAGTAGAATCGCTTCTGTGGGCTTCTCTATCCAGTAAAAATCTCCCCTTCGTCTTAGGGTCATGCCGGCCAGCATTGCGGCAGTCGTCAACGCCTTTTCGGATGATATGTGTAATACGCTCGAAATCGTTCGTCTTACCGCTCCACCGGGGCGCATAAGCGTAGCAGATTCAAATATCTTGCGCAGAAACGTTGCTTCGGACTGCGGAATTGGTGGGCCGGCATAGGACGACGGCACCATTTTCGGCTTTCTGCTCACTGGCATGTCTCCCCGCGAACGAACGCCTGTAGATCGGCGAGATAATAGAAGCGGCGGCCTGCAACTTTGACGCTGCGCGGGCCTTTGCCGCTCAATCCGTAGTTGGCTAAGGTCTTCGGTGAAATTCCAATGTAAGCGGCAGCATCCAGTCTGGTTAGACGGAAGTCCGGCGTCATCTTTATATCGATATTTTCCAATTTTGACTCCATTTGTGTAGACAGGGAATCGAATCGATGCCCGTCAATGGAGTTGATATGTCGAAAGCATTAGCGGAAAAACCGTTACTGGCGGAGTTTGTTGCATATATTATTAGGAAGCGACTTAATTATGTCTCTTAAATTCTTTATTCTGAACCGTAATGCTATCAAGTCTCTTGGTATAGGTTCTAAGTTGACTGAGCATGGTATTGTTGTTGAGCGGACGCGGGCAGGGGATATCGTGTATCGCATTAACGTGATGGTCGATGGTCAGCGCATTCACCGCGTCATCGGTAGGGAGAGCGATGGAGTCACGCGGACAGATGCGGACGAAGCTATTGCGGCGCTGCGGACTCGCGCAAGGGAAGGGCGGCTGGACCTGCCTAAAGGCAGGAAGACCCATCGTATGTTTAGGGAGGCCGCGCGGGAGTATCTCGCCCTCTTGGAAGAGACAGGCGGCAAGAATCTTGTTCCGAAGCGGAGGCATCTGGCGACCGGCCTTGCAGAGCATTTCGGTAATGTTCGGCTGGATCAGATAACCGAGCTTATGGTCCGCCAATATCAATCGAAGCGGACAAAAGAAGGGGCGGCGGTTGGAACCGTCAACCGTGAGCTTGCGACATTGCGCCACCTTCTAAATTCTTCTGCGCGTTGGGGCTGGATGCCGAAGGGTAGCGTGGCCCAATTTAAGCTCGCGGTGGAGCCGCAACAGCAAATGTTTGTGCTGACCGATGAACAGGCCGCTGCCCTAATGAAAGCTGCTCATGGGGATCAGGATGAGCGTTGCTGGCTCTTTGTCGCATTCGGCCTAGGCACTGCCATGCGTCACCGTGAGATATTGAAGGTTCGATACGATCAGATCGATTTTGATAATCGGCGGATATTCGTTCCAGATGCGAAGGCCGGAGAGAGGGAGCAGCCTATCACAGAGGCGTTGGTTGCGGCGCTCCGTGCGCAGCAGCGAAAAGAGTTGGACCCGGCTGGTTGGGTCTTTCCTACTATGATCCCCAAGCAGGCAAATGCAGGCCATAGAACCAATATGGCAAGGCAGTTCGCTCGTAGCGTAACGCGGGCTGGCCTCGACGTTGACCGCGTTACGCCCCACACGATGAGGCGCACCGCTATCACGAAGTTGGTCAAGGCTGGGGTGGACCTGCCGACCATCCAACGAATCAGTGGGCATAAGACGCTCGCGATGGTGCTGCGATATGTGAATGTCCATGGAGGCCACATAGACCGGGCTATGAGTGTCTTGGATGATGCTGGCGGCATCGCTACACTAAAACTACACAAAGCTCAGATTGCCGCTTAGCATCGATGGCTGACTATTTGTGATTTTATCTAGTAAAATCAACAACTTGTAGTTGGAGGCCCGAGCCGGAATCGAACCGGCGTGCAAGGATTTGCAGTCCTCTGCGTCACCACTCCGCCATCGGGCCTTCCGTGCGGTGGAGGCGGCAAATGTCCGCCTTTGATCGCAAAGTCAAGCGCGGGAAGGCGAACAATCCCAAGAATCTCGCTCTCCATCGTGGAAAGCCGCTTGGCGCGGGGGAAATGCTGATTTAGAGGTCCGGTAATCCCCTAAGTGTATTGCATTGCCAATACAGTTGTGCCAAGCGAGGAACTATCGTGACCGAGCAGAACTTTTCTTCGATGCGGACCGCCATGGTCGAGAGCCAGCTGCGCACCAGCGCCGTGGACGATCAGCGCGTGATCGCCGTGATGGCGAAGGTGCCGCGCGAGGACTATGTCCCCGCCGAGCGCCGGGCCATGACCTATGTCGATCGCCCGATCCCGCTGGACGGCGACCGTGCGCTGAACCCGCCGCTGGTCACTGGCCGTCTGCTCAAGGAAGCCGATGTCCAGGCCGGCGAGAAGGTGCTGCTGATCGGCGCCGCGACCGGCTACAGCGCGGCGCTGCTCGCCGAGCTGGGTGCGCAGGTGACGGCAGTCGAGGTCGAGGGTGGCGCGGAGATCGCGGTGCCCGGCGTGACCGTGGTGCGTGGCCCGCTGGCCGCCGGCGCATCGGCCGGTGCGCCCTATGATGTTCTTTTCATTGACGGCGCGGTGGAGGAAGTCCCCGCTGCGCTCGTCCAGCAGCTAGTCGATGGGGGACGGGTGGTGACGGGCGTCGTCGAACGCGGTGTCGCTCGCCTGTGCAGCGGCCGCGCGGTGGCGGGCGTGCTGGGTCTCGCCAGCCTTACCGACATGGAAATGGTCGTGCTTCCCGGTTTCGCCGCGCCGGAGCAGTTCGTTTTTTGAGACAGGATAGATGACAGCAAAGCGTATGACCCTTCGGCGCCAAGCCGCTACAGCCTTGCTGTTGCTATCCTCCTCCATGGCAGGGGTGGCGCATGCCGAAACCCTGCAGGGCGCGCTGGCCAAGGCCTATCGCACCAACCCGACCCTGACCGGCGCACGCGCCGGTCAGCGGGCGACGGACGAGAATGTCCCGATCCAGAAGGCAGCGGGGCGGCCCACGGCCAATTCGCAGCTCCAGTTCCAGGAACTGGTCATCCGCCCGTCGAACAGCTTCCTGGCGCCGCATCGGTCCGCCAGCGCCAGCGGCAGCATCGATGTGCCCATCTATTCCGGCGGCACCGTGCGCAACAGCGTGAAGGCGGCGGAAACGCGCGTCGAATCGGGCCAGGCGAATCTGCGCGGGACCGAGGCGAGCGTGTTCTCGCAGACGGTCGCCGCCTATATGGATGTGATCCGCGATATCGCGCTGGTGTCGCTCAATGCCGCGAATGTGAAGGTGCTGGAGGTCAATCTCCAGGCGACCAACGACCGGTTCGAGGTCGGCGATGTCACTCGCACCGACGTCGCCCAGTCCGAATCGCGTCTGGAACTGGCCCGCTCCGACCTGCAGCGCGCCGAATCCAACCTGATCACCAGCCGCGAAAATTATATCGCGATGGTGGGCGAGGCGCCGGTCGATCTGGAATCGCCGCCCGCTCTGCCGGGTCTGCCGGCCGATCCCGACAGCGCCGTGCGCGTCGCGCTGGCCGATAATCCCGATATCCTGGCTGCGCAGAAGTCGCGTGAGGCCGCGCGTTATGACGTGAAAGCGGCCAAGGGTGCGACGCTGCCGACCCTGAGCGGTTTCAGCCAGGGCAGCTATACCGACTATATGGACAAGGACATTGCGGCCAACAAGCAGGCGGCCGTCGGTGCGACCCTGACCATTCCCTTCTACCAGGGCGGTCGCCCGGCCGCACAGGTGCGCCAGAACCAGGCGCTCGAGTCGCAGGCGATCGAACGGCAGATCGAGGTCGAGCGCGGCGTGATCTCGCAGGCGCGCGCCGCCTATGCCGCGTTGCAGGCGTCGCTGCGCACGATCCAGTCGAGCCAGAAGGCGGTCGATGCCGCCGAACTGTCGCTGGAAGGCGTGCGGGCGGAAAATTCGGTCGGCAGCCGCACCATCCTCGACATCCTCAATGCCGAGCAGGAATCGCTCAACGCCAAGGTCGAACTGGTGACCGCGCGCCGCAATGCCTATGTCGCCGGCTTCACCCTGCTGGCCGCGATGGGCCATGCCGAGGCCGATGATCTGGGCCTGGAGAGCGGCACCCTCTATGACCCGATGGTCAATTATGACCGGGTCGAGGGCAAGTGGTTCGACTGGGACTATGACGGCAAGCCGCAGGCGGTTTCGACGCGTACCGTTGACACGCCGGCTCAAAACGCCAAAGTCGATGCCGCGCAGCCTTAACCGCTTGTTAACCTGAACAGGTAATCTTGGCGGAATAGGTGCGGAATGAAATTTGGACGGGAATTATCCATGGGTGACATGACCAAGGAACCCTCGATGGAAGAGATACTCTCGTCCATCAAGCGGATCATCGCCGAAGAGGGCGAGGATGCCGTTCAGGCCGCGCCGCAGCGCCGCCAGAAGACCCCGATCGACCTGAGTGCCGCGTCCCATGCGGTGATGTCGGCCGAGGTCGAGGAAGTGCTGGAACTGACCGACGAGATTCCGGTGGAGGAAGTGATGCCCGCGCCCAAGTCGACCCGCGCCGTGAAGGCTGTGGCCCCGTCCGAATCGGACGGCGACTCGATCCTGTCGGTGGAAAGCGAAGTGGCCGCGCGTCATTCGCTCTCGGCCCTGTCCACCATGCTGGTCAGCCCGCGCGAGGGCGAGGACAATACGCTGGAGGCGCTGGTCCGCTCGATGCTGCGGCCGATGCTCAAGGAATGGCTCGACGCGCGCCTGCCCGCGCTGGTCGAGGACATGGTCGCCAAGGAAATCTCCCGCATCACCGGCCGCTGAGGCCGACAGGCCGGCGATCGCGCGCCGGCCTCTTGCCGGGGGCGTAAGGCGCGCCTAGACCACGGATCATCTCATCGACGCGCCCGGCCGTGCATCGCATGCGCCGGCACGCCGTGTTTTCGATCCGAAGGTGATTTTTCCATGAAACATATCCTGCTTGCCGGCCTTGGCGCACTGGCCCTGTCGCCGATGCTGTCGTCTGCGCTGGTGGCGCCGGCGGCTGCCCGTCCCTTCACGCCCAATGACATGGTGTCGCTGGACCGGGTGTCGTCGCCGACCGTGTCGCCGGACGGCAAGTGGATAGCCTATCAGCTGCGCAGCACGGATCTCGCCAATAATCGCGGCCGCACCGACCTGTATCTGCTGGCGATCGACAAGACGGGGCAGGCGCCCCGGTTGATCGCGTCGGTGCCCGACAAGAATGAGGCGTCGCCGGTCTTTTCGGCCGACGGCAGCGCGCTTTATTATGTCTCCAACGCCAGCGGTGACGACCAGTTGTGGCGCGCGCCGATCGCGGGCGGTCAGCCGGTGCAGATCAGCAAGGCGCCCGGCGGCATTTCCGGCTTCCTGCTGAACCCCCAGGGCGACAAGGTGGCGCTGTGGGCCGACCGCCCGGTCGGTGCGCGCACGATCGACGATGTGCAGGCGCCGACCCCGCCGAGCGCGGGCAGCGGCCGGGTCTATGACCAGCTGTTCGTGCGCCACTGGGATACGTGGAGCGACGGCCAGCGTTCGCAGATCTTCGTCATGCCGGTCGCGGGCGGCAAGGCGGTGTCGGTGATGGGCGGCCTGGTCGGCGACAGCCCGTCCAAGCCGTTCGGCGGAGCGGAGGAACTGGCCTGGAGCGCGGATGGCAAGACGCTGTTCTTCACCCTGCGCGAGGCGGGGCGGATCGAGCCGCTGTCGACCAACCTCGACATCTTCAGCGTGCCGGCCGACGGCAGCGCAAAGCCGGTCAACCTGACCGACGCCAATGACGCGACCGACACGATGCCGGTGGTGTCGCCCGACGGCAAATGGCTGGCCTATGCCGCGATGAAGCGGCCGGGCTATGAAGCCGATCGGCTGGTCCTGATGCTGCGCAACATCGCCACCGGCGAGACGCGCGCGCTGACCGAGGGCTGGGATCGATCGGTCGGATCGATCGCCTGGGAAGCGCATGGCAAGGGGCTGCTGGTCACCGCCAATGACGTGCTCGACAATCCGGTGTTCCGGGTCGATGCCGCATCGGGCAAGGTGACGCGCCTCACCGAAAAGGGCCATGCCGGTAGCGTCGTGCCGCTGCCCGATGGCGGTTTCGTCTATGCGCTGGACAGCATCCAGTCGCCGGCCGATTTCTGGAAGATGCCGGCGAAAGGCAAGCCGATGCGCCTGACCAACGTCAACGCGCAGAAGCTGGCCGGGGTGGACGATGTCTCGGTCCAGCGCTTCAGCTTCAAGGGCGCCAATGGCGACACGGTGTGGGGGCAGATCGTGAAGCCCATGGCTGCCAAGGGCAAGCTGCCGGTCGCCTTCCTGGTGCATGGCGGGCCGCAGGGCAGCTTCAACGACAGCTGGTCCTATCGCTGGAACCCCAAGGCCTTTGCCGCCCATGGCTATGCTGCGGTGATCGTCGATTTCCATGGCTCGACCGGCTATGGCCAGGCCTTCACCGACGCGATCAACCAGGATTGGGGTGGCAAGCCACTCGAAGACCTGAAGCTTGGCCTGGCCGCGGCGGCGGCGAAGGACGCCAATGTCGACGCGGGCAATGCTTGCGCGCTCGGCGCCAGCTATGGCGGCTATATGATGAACTGGATCGAGGGGCAGTGGGCCGACGGCTTCAAGTGCATCGTCCAGCATGACGGCGTGTTCGACGCCCGCGCCATGGCCTATGAGACCGAGGAACTGTGGTTCGACGAATGGGAGCATGGCGGCCCTTATTATGAGAAGCCGGAGGAGTTCGAGAAATGGAACCCGGTCAATCATGTCGCCCAGTGGAAGACGCCGATGCTGGTCGTGACCGGCGAGAAGGATTTCCGCATTCCCTATACCCAGGGGCTGGCCGCCTTCACCGCGTTGCAGCGGCGCGAAATTCCGTCGCGCCTGGTCGTCTTCCCGGACGAGAATCACTGGGTGCTGAAACCCAAGAATTCGCTGCAATGGTATGATGAGGCGCTGGGCTGGCTGGACCAGTGGACCGGCGCGGCGAAGGGGAAATGATGGGCTGAACCACGAGGCTCTTTCACTATAGCAGGTCAATTGTTATATCTTGGATATGGCGACGCAGCTGATCGAACTGGTTGATGGCCCTCTGGATACAGGGAAGCCCAGCAAGCCCAAATTTCGGACCGTTCGGAAGGATGGTCAGATCGTGAAGCTGCGTATCGTCGATGCCGATGGCCCAAATTTCAGTGCCGACCTCACCGCGTCGTTCCAGGCGAATATTCGTCGTGCCCGTAAGGAAAATCGCGAGATAGAGAACGATAGTTGATCAACAAGGGAACAGCGCGTCCACGATTATGGATTGTCGCTGGTCCCAACGGGTCAGGCAAGAGTACCGCTTACGGTCGCAATGACCTTGTCGGATTTGACGGCTCGGTATGGATCATCAATCCAGACCTGCTGACTGCCAGGTTGCAGAAAACTGAAAAGCTGCCTTTGCTTGATGCCAATCTCGCAGCGGTTCAGCGCATTGAAACATGGCTGGATGCCTCGATCAGGGTGCATCAGACCATTGGCGTTGAAACCGTATTGTCCAGCGGAAAGTATCGGCGATTGGTCGAACTGGCACGCAGCCATGATTTCGAAATCCACCTGATCTATGTTTTTCTGGATAGCGCCGAGAAGCAATTGAAGCGCATCAAGCAGCGCGTCGCTAAAGGCGGGCATGACGTCCCGGCCGACAAGGTCCGATCGCGACGAGAGCGGTCGTTTGAACAGCTTTCCTGGTTTTTCTACCAGGCAGACAGGGCGTGGGTATATGATAACAGCGGTGCAGAACTCGAATTGGTTGCGCAAAAGGGGGATGGCAAAGTTCGCGTCAAAGCCGATGCCATTCCCGAACTCTTGAAAGCGTTATTGCCGCCCGCAATGTTGGATGACGCCACATAGTTTGGCTCTGACTTCTGGGCGCTCTCTTGCGTGTCGTGCGGCAGGCGTTAAAGCGCGATCATGACCGAACTGCCCAAAACCTTTGACCCCGCCGCCATCGAGACCCGCTGGTACCAGCATTGGGAGGCCAATGGCCTGTTCCGCCCGGACCGTCCGGGCGCCGAACCCTTCACCATCGTCAATCCGCCGCCGAACGTGACCGGCAGCCTGCATGTCGGCCATGCGCTCGACAATACGCTGCAGGACATCGTCGTGCGTTACGAGCGGCTGCGCGGCAAGGATGCGCTGTGGGTGGTCGGCACCGACCATGCCGGCATCGCGACCCAGATGGTGGTCGAGCGGCAGCTGAACGCGGCCGGGCAGAAGCGCACCGATTTCAGCCGTGACGATTTCGTCGCCAAGGTGTGGGAATGGAAGGCGGAAAGCGGCGGCGCGATCACCAGCCAGCTGCGCCGTCTGGGCTGTTCGATGGACTGGGCCAATGAGCGCTTCACCATGGACGAGGGCTTTTCCAAGGCCGTCATCAAGGTGTTCGTGGAGCTGCACCAGCGCGGCCTGCTCTATCGCGACAAGCGTCTGGTCAATTGGGACCCGCATTTCCGCTCGGCCATTTCCGACCTGGAGGTCGAGACCAAGGAAACACAGGGTGGCTTCTGGCGCTTCCGCTATCCGCTGGCGGACGGCGTGACCCTGGCCGATGGCAGCGACCATATCGTCGTCGCCACCACTCGCCCGGAAACCATGCTGGCGGACATGGCGATCGCCGTGCATCCCGACGATGCCCGCTATCAGGCGGTTATCGGCAAGGAGATTCTCCAGCCGATCACCGGCCGCCGTTTCAAGGTGGTCGCCGACGAACATGCCGATCCGGAACTGGGTTCGGGCGCGGTCAAGATCACGCCAGGTCATGACTTCAACGATTTCGAGGTTGGCAAGCGCGCGGGCATGAAGGCCGCGGACATGCTCAACATGTTCGATGCCGACGCCAATGTCGTGCAAACCGCCGACGGCCTGATCCCCGATCGCTTCCTGGGGCTGCATCGCTTCAAGAAGGACGGCGTGGACGGCGCGCGCGAGATCGTCGTCGCCGAAATGAAGACGCTGGGCCTGCTGGTGCCACATGTCACCAAGAACAAGGAAGATGAGGAGGTCGCCGCCGATTTCGAGCCGCGCACGATCCAGACGCCGTTCGGCGACCGGTCTGGCGTGGTGATCGAGCCCTGGCTGACCGACCAGTGGTATGTCGACGCCGGCAAGCTGGCGGTGGCGCCGATGCAGGCGGTGCGCGACGGCCGGATCGAGATCGTCCCCAAGAGCTGGGAAAAGACCTTCTTCAACTGGATGGAGAATATCCAGCCCTGGTGCGTGTCGCGCCAGCTCTGGTGGGGCCACCAGATCCCGGCCTGGTTCGATGACGAAGGCAATGCCTATGTCGCCGAGACCGAGGAAGAGGCGCAGCTGCAGGCCGGCAACAAGAGGCTGGTCCGCGACCCTGACGTTCTCGATACCTGGTTCTCGTCCGCCTTGTGGCCGTTCGGCACGCTGGGCTGGCCGGAACAGAGCGAGACGCTCAGCCGCCATTATCCCAATGACCTGCTGATCTCCGGCTTCGACATCCTGTTCTTCTGGGATGCGCGCATGGCGATGCAGGGCATGGAGTTCATGGGCGATGTACCGTGGAAGAAGCTCTATCTCCATGGTCTGGTGCGCGCAGCCGACGGCCAGAAAATGTCCAAGTCCAAGGGCAATGTGGTCGATCCGCTGGGCCTGATCGACAAGTTCGGCGCGGACGCGTTGCGCTTCTTCATGGCGGCGATGGAAAGCCAGGGCCGTGATGTGAAGATGGATGAGAAGCGGGTCGAGGGCTATCGCAACTTCGCGACCAAGCTGTGGAACGCGGCGCGCTTCCTGCAGGCCAATGGCGTCACCGCCTCGACCAGCCGCGAAGCGCCGCATGCGACACTGCCGGTCAATCGCTGGATCATCGCCGAAACGGTGGCGACGGTGCAGGCGATCGACACCGCCATGGCCGAACTGCGCTTCGACGCGGGCGCCAACGCCATCTATCACTTCGTCTGGGACCAGTATTGCGACTGGTATATCGAACTGACCAAGGGTTCGATGGATGACGAGACGAAGGCGGTCGCCGGCTGGGCGTTCGACCAGATCCTGGTCATGCTGCACCCCTTCATGCCCTTCATCACCGAAGAGCTGTGGCAGCTGACCGGGCAGCGCGCGCAGGAACTGATCGTAGCCGAGTGGCCGGTCGCCCTCTATGAGGTCGACACCGATGCACAGGGCGAGATTGACTGGCTGATCCGTCTGGTGAGCGCGATCCGCACCGCGCGGACCGAACTCAACGTGCCGCCGGGCGCCAAGCTGCGCATGGTCGTGCGCGATGCGTCGGAATTGACGCGCGGTCGGCTGGATCGCCAGGGTGCGGCGCTGGCGCGCCTTGGCCGGATCGAGAGTCTGGCCTTTGGCGAGGATGTCGCTGGCGGTGCGGCGCAGATCGTCGTCGACGAGGCGACCTTCATCCTGCCGCTGGAAGGCGTGATCGACATTGCGGCGGAAAAGACCCGCCTCGAAAAGGCGCTGGCAGCGGCGGCCAAGGAACGGGATTCGCTGGGCGGTCGCCTGTCGAACCCGGCCTTTGTCGAGAAGGCCAAGCCCGAGGCCGTGGCCAAGGCGCGCGAGGACCATGCCGAAAAGACCGCCGAGGCGGAAAGGCTGAAGGCGGCACTGGACCGGCTGGGCTGAGCCGCCTAGCCTGCGCCGCAATCGGGGATAAGGGGTAAGGGCGAATGGCAGCAGGGGCACAAGGGGCGCGGGACCTGACACAGGGGCCGATCGCCTCCACCTTGCTGACATTCGCCATCCCGACGCTGGCGTCCAATATCCTCCAGTCGCTGAACGGATCGATCAACGCGATCTGGGTCGGTCGCTTCCTGGGGCCGCAGGCGCTCGCCGCGACGGCGAACGCCAATATCATCATGTTCCTGATGTTCTCCGTCGTGTTCGGCTTCGGCATGGCGTCGACGGTGATGATCGCGCAGGCGGTCGGCGCGCGCGACATGGATGCGGCGCGGCGGGCCTTCGGCTCGGCGGTCGGCTTCTGCTTCCTGCTGGCCATGGGCGTCGCGGTGGCGGGCTGGTTCGGCGGGCCGGCGCTGCTCCATCTGCTGGCGACGCCGCCCGAGGCGTTCGACATGGCGCTGACCTATCTGCGCGTCATCTTCGTCGCGATGCCGGCCTCGCTGCTGAGCGTCATGATGATGATGGGGCTGCGCGGCACCGGCGACGCGCGCACGCCGTTGATCTTCATGATCCTGTCGGTGGCGATCGACCTGGTGCTCAATCCGGTGCTGATCCTGGGGCTGGGGCCGATCCCGGCGATGGGGATCGGCGGTTCGGCGGCGGCAACGGCGGCGGCGGGTTTCGTCAGCCTGATCGCGCTCGTCATCTATACCTATGCCAAGGATCTGCCGTTGCGGCTTCGCGGCGCGGAGCTTGGCTATCTCAAGCCCGCGATGGACGAGATGCGGGTGCTGTCCACCAAGGGCCTGCCGATGGGCCTGCAGATGATCGTCATGTCGACGTCCGGCCTGGTGATGATTGGCCTGGTCAATCGCGAAGGGTTCCTGGTGACGGCGGCCTATGGCGCGGCGCAGCAGATCTGGACCTATCTGCAGATGCCGGCGATGGCGATGGGCGCGGCGGTCAGCGCCATGGCAGCGCAGAATATCGGGGCGGGTCGATGGGACCGGATCAGCCGGATCACCGGCTATGGCATATCCTATCTGCTGGCCATCACCGGCGCGATGGTGGTCGTCATCCTGATCTTTCATGAAGCGCTGCTGGCGCTGTTCCTGAGCCATAACCAGGCGGTGATCGATGCGGCCTGGAACATGCAGTTGCTGGCGAGCTGGAGCTTCATGCTGTTCGGCTGCACCATGATCCTGTTCGGGGTGATGCGTGCCAATGGCGTGGTGGTGGCGCCACTGCTCATCCTGGTCTTCACCCTCTTCGCGGTGCGGCTGGGCTTCTATTATCTCGCCTATCCCCGGATCGGGGCGGATGCGCTGTGGCTGAGCTTCCCGGTGGGGTCGGCGGTGTCACTGACGCTCGCGGCTCTGGTCTATTGGCAGGGCGGCTGGCGCAAGGCGAAGCTGATGGTGCCGATGCACGAAGAGGAATGCCGCGAGGCGGTGCATAGCGAGACTGAACCTGCCGGTCGGATCGCGCCGACCGGCTGAGGCCGAGGCGTCGATCAGCGCCCCTGGTTGCGCCAGCGGGTGATGGTGCGGGTAAGGATATCGTCCTCGCCGCCGGCCTGGCGCCAGAGCTGGGTGAAGCTGGGATCGCCGGAAGCCGGGCGCCGCGCTTCTTCCAGATTGTCGAGCGCGACGCGGATCGGCACTGCGACACCTTCGCCGCAGATGATCGCCTCGCGGTTGCGCAGGGCAGGGATCGAATCGAGGAAGCCGCGCGCGCCTTCGGGCATCGCCGCCTTCACGAAGGCCTGGTCGCGGTCGTTGTTGAGGCGCATCGAGATGATGGTGCCGCACTGCGACAGCACGCCTTCGGCCAGGTCGGACGGACGCTGGGTGATGAGGCCCAGCGATACGCCATATTTACGGCCTTCCTTGGCGATCCGCTCTAGGATGCGGCGCACCGCCTGACCGCCGCCGGCGGTGCTGGCGGGGATGTAGCGATGGGCTTCCTCGCACACGAGCAGGATAGGGCGCTGCGGTTCGTCGCGCGCCCATAGCGCATAGTCGAACACCAGTCGGGACAGCACCGAGACGACCACCGAGGTGATGTCGGAAGGCATGGAGGACACGTCGATGATCGAGATCGGCTTGCCGCCAGAAGGCAGGCGGAAGACCTTCGCGAGGAAGGCCTGCATCGAATCGGCCACCAGCATGCCGGAGAACATGAAGGAATAGCGCGGGTCGCCCTTGATCTCGTCGACCTTGGACTTGAGGCGCAGATAGGGGAGCGACCCGGTGCCCTTGTCGAGCTTGCCCATCTCGTTCTGCAGGATCGCGGTGAGATCGGACAGGAGATAGGGGACGGGCGAATCCACGGTCAGGCGGCCGATGCTTTCGGCCAGCCGGTTCTTCATCCGCGCGGCGAGCAGGCATTTCGCGAGGATGTCGCAATCCTGGGTGCGCTCGGCGCCTTCGGAGGTGACGAACACCTCGCAATGTTCCTCGAAATTCATCAGCCAATAGGGCAGGGCGAGATTGTTCACGTCGAACACCGCGCCATTCTGCTGGAAGGCCGCGCCATATTCGCCATGCGGGTCGATCATGACGATATGGCCCTGGGGCGACAGGTCGCAGATGCGGTGCAGGATCAGCGCCGCGCTGGTCGACTTGCCGGTGCCGGTCGAGCCGAGCAGTGCAAAATGCTTGCCCAGCATCGAATCGACATAGAGCGCCGCGCGTGTGTCCATCGTCGGATAGACAGTGCCGATCTGGACATGCGGCCGGTCGTCGGCGGCATAGATTTGCTGCATGTCGTAGCTGGACACCGGGTAGATATCGGTGCCGGGCGTGGGATAGCGGGTGACGCCGCGCCGGAATCCGTAGATCCGGCCAGTCAGCTTTTCCTCATCGCCTTCGCCCAGAAAATCGATATCGGCGATGATCGCCCCGCCATCGCGCCGGTCGAGCATCAGCGACCGGATATTGGCGATCAGCCAGCGATCGCCGACCCGCATCTTCACCTGGCTGCCGACCTGGCCGGCCATGGCAAGGCAGGTGTCGGGATCATGGGCCAGCGCCGCGAGGCTGTTGGGATCGACCAGGATCTTCGAACTCGACCCGGCGATCTGGAACACCATGCCCAGCGCCTGGTGCAGGCCGGCAGACGATGCGGCAGCGCCCGTGTCGTGCGAAAATTGATGTGCGCCCGGCATCTGGGTCATGAGCCTCTATTGTCCCCCGCAGCCGGCACGCGTCCGGCAATCGACCAGATTGCTATCGGGGGGAGGTAAATATTGGATTACCCACGGGCCGAAATGCCCCTTGCGGAACGGCCCATGGAGCGCGGAAATCCGCGCTGATGCGTCCCATGATCCCGCTTCCGGCTCGCTCCGTCGCGCGGGAGGGGGAACAGGAGCGGGTTTCGGGCATTGGAAACCTGCCACAATCAGGATTTTTGCTTGCCCGATATCGTCTTGGCCAATGCGACGCGCCGTTCCGACGCGATCGCGATTGCGCGTGTGATCTGCATTCTGGGTGTCGTCTATGTCCATGCCTGGACCGGACGGAATGGCCAGGATCTGGAATTGCTGCGTGGCTCCCCGCAGGAAGGGCTGCGCTGGGTGCTGATGGAGATTTTCGGCCGCAGCGCGGTGCCGCTGCTGGGCCTGATCTCCGGCTGGCTGGTCGGCGGGTCGGCGCGCACGCGCAACTGGTTCGATCATGTCGGACGCAAGGCGCGGACCATCCTGCTGCCGATGCTGTTGTGGAATGCGGTGGCGATCCTGCTGGTGTCGGGCGCGGCCTGGCTGCTGGGTCTGTCGGCGCCGGTGCCGCAGTCGGGCGGCTGGATCGCCGAGGAATTGTTCATCATCAACCGCAATCCGGACATCAATGTCCAGATGCCGTTCCTGCGCGACCTGTTCCTGTGCATGGTCGCGGCGCCCTTGCTGGTGCGGTTGCCCAACTGGATGCTGATGGCGGTCGCGCTGGTGGCGCTGTCATGCCAGATTGCGGGGCTCGGGCCGCCGGTGCTGATGCGCCCGTCGATCCTCTTCTTCTTCACTATCGGCATATTGGCCCGGCGGGAGGGCTGGGCGGACCGGGCCGCGGCTGTGCCGATGCTGGCAGCTTCCCTGCCCTTCGGCCTGCTGATGGGCGCGCAGCTCTATGTCTCGCTCAAGGGCGGGGCGGGGCTGGCGCCGCTGGCCCTGGCGTGCCTCGACATGGCGGTGCGCATGGCGGCATCGCTCTGCTTCTGGCGGCTGGCCTGGGCACTGGCCGAAAGCCCGGCGCGCGGCCTGCTGATGCGGGTCGAGCCCTATGCCTTCTTCCTCTTCTGCGCCCATCTGATCCTGATCTGGCTGGGCGGGCCGCTACTGGGGCAATTGTTCGGTCCGCTCGGATCGCCGCTCTATCCGCTCTATCTGATCGCCCAGCCCATCCTCGTGCTGGCGGTGGTCATCCTGATCGGCAACCTGATGCAGCGCCTGTCGCCGACCATGGCCGGGCTGATGAGTGGCGGCCGGCTGGCCGCCACCTGAGGCATTAGGCCAGTTCGCGGGCGCCGATCGCCTGCGCCGCTGCCATGGCGATTTCATAGCTGCGCTTGCGCGCCGCCGGATCGAAGATCTGGGCGGCAATGATCACCTCGTCCACGCCGGTGCGATCGATGAAGGCGGCCAGGTCGCGCTCGACATCCGCCTGAGTGCCGATGCTGGAGGCGCTCAGGACGTCGGACAGCATCGCCCGCGCCTGCATCGGCAGGCTGTCATAATAGCCCGCCAGCGGCGGTTGCAGCTTGCCGGGCTGGCCGGTGCGCAGCCGCACGAAGGCCTGTTGCATCGAACTGGCGACCAGTTCTGCCTCCACCGCACTGTCGGCGGCGAAGATATTATAGCCGGCCATGGCATAGGGGCGGTCAAGCTGGGCCGAAGGGCGGAAGTCGCGGCGATAGATGGCCAGCGCCTCGTCCAGCGCGGCCGGCGCGAAATGGGAGGCAAAGGCGTAGGGCAGGCCGAGCGCGGCCGCCAGTTGCGCGCCGTAGAGGCTGGAGCCGAGAATCCAGAGCGGGACATTGGCGCCTTCGCCCGGCGTGGCCTGAATGCCCAGTCGATCGTCGCCGGCGAAATAGGCCTGGAGTTCGATCACGTCACGGGGGAACTGGTCGGCCCCGCCGCTGAGGCTGCGGCGGATGGCCTGCGACACTTTCTGGTCGGAACCGGGGGCGCGGCCCAGGCCTAGGTCGATGCGGCCGGGGAACAGCGCATCGAGCGTGCCGAACTGTTCGGCGATCAGCAGCGGCGCGTGGTTGGGCAACATGATGCCGCCCGCGCCGATGCGGATGGATGAAGTCGCTTGGCCGATATGGGCGAGCACGACGGCGGTGGCGGCCGACGCGATGCCGGGCATGCCATGATGTTCGGCCACCCAGAGGCGGTGATAGCCCAATGCTTCGGCATGGGCGGCCAGATCGGCAGCGTCGGCAAGGGCGGCGGATACGTCGCTGCCTTCGCGGACAGGGACGAGATCAAGGACGGAGAAGCGGGTCATGGCCGCCATATGGGGCCATGGTCAGTTTTATTTCAATACCGAATATCAGCCGGCGCGACCAAAGCCCTGCGGTTCGACGCGGCGGCCGAAGGTGGGACGGCGCGCGACCAGCGGATTGGCGTCGCGATCGAGCAGGGCCATGGTCTCGGTAAAGCAGGGGCGCAGCGCCACCACGGTCTCGATCAGTTCGTCCGGGCTCTCGCGAAATTCGACGCAGCGGCGTGCGACCATCTCGATCTCTTCGGCCATGGCACTGAGCCGATGGGCGCCGAACTGAGCCGATTCGCCCTTTAGCGTATGGGCCGGACGGACGAGGGACACGGCATCGCGATCGCGAAAGGCCTGCTCGATGCTGCCGATCGCCTTTTCACCATCTTCGCGGAAATAGCCCAGAATGCGCATGAAAGCCGTACCCAGCTCCGTGCGGGTCCGGGCAAAATCGTTCCAGTCCACCAGTTCGGTAGCGTGTTCGGGCACCTGCGCACTCCTTTCCTGACGCTCGCGAGATTAGCCGGCGGGCGTAAACAGCCGGTTAAGCCGGCACCTTGCTGAGTGCGAAACGCTGCGGGGAAAGAGCGGAAAATTGCCATCCATGCTGCTGCGCCAGCGCTGCCAGTTCACGCGGCGCGATAGCGTCGTCGGCATCGATCGTCACATGATCTGCGTCACGCATCGCTCGGGCGGCGCGCAGGACGGGCCAGGGACATTTCATGCCCCTGGCGTCGACATGAAAGGGGGCGGCATCGGGGCCGCCCGCCTCATTTGGCATAGGGATTCTTGGCGCTACGCAGCGTCAGGCGCACCGGCACGGCGCCAAAGCCCAGTTCCTTGCGGATGCCGTTCACCAGATAGCGGCGATAGCTTTCGGGCAATTCGTCGAGCCGCGTGCCGAACAGCACGAACGTCGGCGGGCGCGTCTTGTTCTGGGTGATGTAGCGCAGCTTGATCCGCTTGCCACCCGGTGCCGGCGGCGGATTGGCCTCCAGCGCGGCTTCGAACCAGCGGTTGAGCACACCGGTCGAAATGCGCTGCGACCAGGCGGTGCGGGTTTCGAACGCGACCTTGATCAGGTCATCGAGGCCCTTTCCGGTGGCCGCCGACACAGTCATGATCGGCACGCCGCGCACCTGCGCCAGGCCGTCGAACAGCGCCTGCTTGATACCCTGATACAGGGCCGAGCCATGTTCCACCGTATCCCATTTGTTGAGGGCGACGATAAGGGCGCGGCCTTCCTCCAGCACCTTGTCGGCGATGCGCAGATCCTGCGCCTCCAGCCCGCGGGTGGCGTCGAGCAGCAGCACCACGACTTCGGCGAAGTTCACGGCATTGAGGCCATCGGACACGGCCAGCTTTTCCAGCTTGTCCTGCACCTTGGCGCGCTTGCGCATGCCGGCGGTGTCGATCAGGCGGACGGGGCGTTCCTCGCCCTCATAGCTGGTCCACATCCAGTCGACGGCGATGCTGTCGCGGGTGATGCCGGCTTCCGGGCCGGTCAGCAGGCGGTTTTCGCCGAGCAGCCGGTTGATAAGGGTCGACTTGCCGGCATTGGGACGGCCAACGATGGCGAGCTTGAGCGGCGCGCTCTCTTCGTCCTCGTAAAATTCCTTCTCATGCTCCTCGCCATCCTCGCGCTCGAGATAGGGGAGCAGCGCCTGGAACAGGTCGGCCAGGCCCTGGCCATGTTCGGCGGAGAAGGGGATGGGTTCGCCCAGGCCCAGTATGAAGGCTTCCATGACGCCGGCTTCGGTCGCCTTGCCCTCGGCCTTGTTGGCGACCAGGATCACCGGGGCATCGCCCTCGCGCAGCCAGCGGGCGATTTCCTCGTCCAGCGGGGTGATGCCGGCGCGGGCATCGACCATGAACAGGGCGACGTCGCAATTCTCGACCGCGGCCTGGGTCTGCATGCGCATGCGGCCGGGCAGGCTGTGGGGATCTTCATCCTCATAGCCGGCGGTGTCGATGATGGTGAAGTCGAGGCCCAGAAGATGAGCCTCGCCCTCGCGCCGGTCGCGGGTGACGCCGGGCTGGTCATCGACCAGCGCCAGCTTCTTGCCGACCAGGCGGTTGAAAAGGGTGGACTTGCCCACATTGGGCCGCCCGACAATGGCAACTGTGGGCAGCATGATGTGGGCCCGTTTCCTTTCTATCGCTGCCCTTAACGCAGCGCCGTCAGCTTGCCGTCATCGGCAAGGATGTAGAGCATGTTGTTGGCGACCACCGGCGAGAGCGACATGGACTTGTTCATGTCCACTGCCTGCTGGATGGTGCCGGTTGCCGGATCGACATAGTTGAGATCACCATGTGTCGATACCAGAATCAGGCGGCCACCGGCAAGGACCGGGCCGGTCCAGCGGATCGCCTTGTCCTTCTTCTTTTCCTTCTGCCAGCGGCGCAGCTGGCTGATCCAGCGGATCTTGCCGGTCGCGCGGGCGACGCAGAGCAGCTTGGCATCGCTGGTGACGGCAAACACCCACTCACCTGCGATCCAGGGGGTGGAGATGCCGGCGATGTTGATTTCCCACAGGCGCTGGCCGCTGGTGAGTTCATAGGAGGCCATGCGGCCGCCCTGGCCGATCGCGAAGACGCGGCCACGGTCGATCACCGGATCGGCGTCGATGTCGGTCAGCGAGGCGACGGCGGTGGAGATGCTGGTGCGCGATAGCGCATCACCCCACAGGGTGCGGCCATTTTCATAGCGATAGGCGTTGATCTCGCCCGAGCTGTAGCCTGCGATCACCGTACCCTGCGCGGCGGCCGGAGCGGCCACGCCGAAAATGCCGGTCACCTGCAGCGTGCCGCTGTCGGTCCACTGGGTCGCGCCGTCGCTCTGGTTGAGGGCGAAGATCTGGTTGTCCTGGCCCATCACATAGACATGGCCATTTTCCAGCGTCGGGGCGCCGCGCAGCGGGCCGCCGGGATGGACCTTCCACCCGATCGAGCCATCGGCGACATTCATCGACACGACGTCGCCGACGCCGGTGCTGGCGAACAGCTTGTCGCCCAGGACGCTGACGCCGCCGCCGAACAGGGCACGACCATTGCCTTCGGCCGGAAGGCTGGTCTGCCACAGCTTTTGGCCGGTGTTGGCATCCATCGCGATGACATGGGCGCCGGCGTCGATCACGAACAGCTTGCCGCCGGACACGACGGGTGCGGAGGCCAGGCGCGCCTGGGGCGTGCTGCCTTCGATCGATGCGGTCCAGGCCTGCTGCGGCGCTGCGCCCAGCGCCAGATGGCCCATCGCCTTGGACGGATCGCCGCCCGGCTGCGACCATTGGTCATTGGCGTAGGATTCGGGCAGGGTGACGGGCACGTCAGCCAGGGTCGGATCGACTTCGATCCCCTGTTCGTTCGACAGGATCGAGGTGCGGTTGCCGACCACCGGGGTCTTGGGGCCGCCCTTCTTGCCGCCGACCACGCCGCAGCCCGCCAGCATCGCAACCAGGGCGACGGTGGTCAGGGTACGGCCCATCGGGCCGAATTTCGTGATGCTGTGCTTAGCCATGCGCTTGCTTATCCCTGTACCGGTTCGGCGGGCGTTTCGACCGCATCAATTCCCAATAGACCCGCCATCTGTCGCGCACGTGAACGGATCGACTGGGGCACATTCTCATCCTTGGCCATGGCCGCGAACATCGGGCCGGCAAGCTCGGGCTTGCGCATCTTCATATAGGCGATAGCAACCAGTTCGCCGGCGCTGCCGAACCAGGGCGCACCCTCGACGGCGAGGGGCTTGAGGCGATCGACTACCTGCTGCGGCTTGAGCGCATCGAATTCGATCGTGGTCTGACGGATCAGGGCCAGGTCGCGATAGGGCTGGTCGAGCGAGCTGTCCGCCGCCATCGCTTTATAGGCTTCGATCGCGGCCTTGTTATCGCCCTTGCGCGCGGCGAGGCCGGCCTTCACCAGCAGGGCGGAGGCACGATAGCCGGGCTGGCTGGCCTTGGCCAGGGCATCGACATCCTTGGCATCGGGTGTGCCGCCGCCGACCGCGGTCGCCAGCATCTTGTCCATCTGTTCGGACACGGCTTCCGACTGGGTCTTGCTGTAATGCTGCCAGTAGAGCCAGCCGCCAAAGGCGGCGAGGCCGACGATCAGCAGGACGGCCAGGGCGCGGCCATAACGCTGCCAGAAGGTCAGGAGCTGGTCCTGGCGGACGGCGTCATCGACCTCCCGCATGAAGGCTTCGCTGTTTTGCGGCGTCAGGGCCACGGGAATCTCCGAAAAATGGTCAGTAGGGGCAGCCGGAAGGCGGGATCATTAGCGGCGTGGCAGAGACACGCAAATCACTTTTTCGGCCGATAGACCTGATCATCGCCCGGAAAGCTGCGATTGCGCACCTCCGCGGCATAGCTTTCTGCCGCCTGGCTGATCGTTTCGGCAAGGTTGGCGTAGCGTTTCACGAAGCGGGCGGTGCGTTCGAACATGCCCAGCATGTCCTCCGCCACCAGCACCTGGCCATCGCAACGGGCCGATGCGCCGATGCCGATCACGGGTATGTCGACGCTGGTCGTGATGATGTCGGCCAGTTCCTCCATCACCCCTTCGACCACCATGCCAAAGGCGCCGGCGGCGGCCACGGCCTTGGCGTCGCCCAGGATCTTGGCATGTTCCTCCTGGCTCTTGCCGCGCGCGCCATAGCCGCCCAGCGCGTTCACCGCCTGCGGCGTCAGGCCGATATGGGCCATCACCGGGATGCCGCGCTGGGTGAGGAAGCGGATCGTTTCCGCCATCGCCTCGCCGCCTTCCAGCTTGACGCCGGCGCAGCCGGTTTCGGCCATGACGCGGCTGGCGCTGGCAAAGGCCTGCTGGGGCGATGCCTCATAGGAGCCGAAGGGCATGTCGACCAGCACGACGCTGTGATAGCTGCCGCGCACCACGGCGGCGCCATGGGCGATCATCATGTCGAGCGTGACCGGCAGGGTGGAGGGCAGGCCATAGATGACCTGGGCCAGCGAATCGCCGACCAGCAGCATGTCGCAATGCGGATCGAGCAGTTGCGCCTGGCGCGCGGTATAGGCGGTCAGCATCACCAGCGGCTCGTCGGTCTTGCCCTCGAACTTGCGGCGCTGGATCTGCGGCACGGTCAGCCGCTTCATCGGCGCGGGCGTGGGATTGGCGCGGCTGGTCGCGGTGTCGAGCGTGAAGGTCGTGGACATGGGGCGCGGTCTAGCCCAGCGCGGGGCGGCGTGC
Organism: Sphingobium sp. IP1; assembly: GCF_002708645.1. Classification (NCBI taxonomy): domain Bacteria; kingdom Pseudomonadati; phylum Pseudomonadota; class Alphaproteobacteria; order Sphingomonadales; family Sphingobiaceae; genus Sphingobium; species Sphingobium sp. IP1. The sequence continues at coordinate 33,045 of NZ_NOIW01000023.1, read as the reverse complement.
AAATGCCGGACCGGCCGGCGCGGCATGATGCACGCGCCGGCCGGCCGTCCTGTCCGTGTCCGATCGGATCAGAAGGAAAATTTGATCGTGCCGCCCCAGGTCTGGGGATCGCCGACCTGGCCGGCGATCAGGCCGGTATTGCCCGGTGCGACCTGGAGGTTTTCGATATAGTTGACGTCGAAGGCGTTGCGCACCCAGCCGAACACATCGAAGCCTTCGCCGCGGAAGCCGGCGCGGACGTTGGTCAGGGCATAGCCCTTCACTTCGGTGTAGATGGATGGCGAGGCATTGCTGTTCCAGTGCGAACGGTAATTGCCGTCGACGCCCAGATAAAGCTGCCCGTCCTTCGCCAGCAGCGTGACCGGAATGTTATATTCCGCGCCGTAGGAGAAGGCCCATTTCGACACGCCGGGCAGGTTCTGCCCCGAAATGTCGCACTGGCGTGGGCTGAGTGCGCCGGGGACGCCGGGCTGCGAATAATCCGGGGTGGCGCCCGACGGCTGGTAGGTGCCGCCGGACAATTCGGGCGGGCAGGGGGCGTCGACGAACTTCTTGTACTTGGCGTCGGTAAAGGCGCCATTGGCATAGGCGGTGAAGCGGTCGCTGGCGACGATCTTGAAATCCGCCTCGATCCCCTGCGAACGGACCTTGCCGGCATTGGCGAGATAGCCGCGCACCGTGCCGAACTGGCCGCCATTCACGGTCGCCTGGAAATTCTTGATGTCGGTGCGGAAGGCGGTGAGGTTGAAGGTCGCCCGGCGATCCAGGAACTGGGTCTTGAGGCCGATTTCATAATGATTGACCGATTCCGGCTTCACTGTGCTGGCGTCGTAATTGACGGTGTTGTCGGCGTTGAGCGGCAGGCCATTCTGGTTGATGCCCAGCGTCTTGAAGCTCTTCGCATAGGTCGCATAGGCCAGCACGTCCGGCGCGATCTTGTAATTGACGTTGAAGTCATAGGTGAAGTTCCAGGCGCTGTCGGACGGGGAACTGACCTGGGGCTGGTAAACGCCGCACTGCTGCGTCGTTCCCTTGATGGTGCCGGGCTCCGCAACCGTGGTGCAGCTGATGGCCTGGCCCTGCGCGTTGGTGACGACACGCTGGTAGAAGCCGGACTTCTTGTCATAGTTCAGGCGCACGCCGGGCTGGATGGTCAGGGCATCCGTGACCTTCCAGCTGAGCTGACCGAACAGGGCGGCACTGTCGGCCTTGAGCCATTGCGTGTTGCTGGCGGTCAGGCCCGCCAGAGTGGCCGGAATGTTGGCAGGATTGTTCGGGTCGGTCGAGGGGGCAAGGCTCCACTGGGCGGCATCTTCGCCCTGCTGTTCGGTGCCCTGTGTGTCGATCCGCTGCTTGAAGCCGAACAGGCCGACGACGAAGTCGATGTCCTTGCTTTCGTAATTATAGCGGAATTCCTGGCTATACTGGTCCTGCTGCGAGGGGTTCTGCGACTTGGAGACGATCGACAGGCCGGTGAAGTCGCGGTCATTTTCAGGCTTCCAGTCCCAGAAGCGCCACGCGGTGACCGAGGTCAGCGTGCCAGGGCCGACATCCCATTTGATCTTGGCCGACACGCCGCCGATCTTGTTGCCGGCATTGAGGTTGGAATCGAGGTCCGTCAGCCGGTCATAGGGGTTGCGGCTGGGCACGACATAGCCCTGGGCAGCGGCGAGCGCATCATATTGGCGATTGAGCGGACGCTGGGTCTTGCCGACGCGCACGAAGGTGGTGCCGCAGCATTCGGGATCCTGCTTGCTATAGTCGCCCGACAAGGTGAGGCTGAAATCCTCGGTCGGCTGGAACAGCAGCTGGCCGCGAATGCCCAGATTGTCCTGCTCGTTGATCCAGCGCTGGCTGGTCACATTGTAGAGCGTCCCGCGGCGGCTGGTCGCGGCGACGGCGATGCGGGCGGCGATCGTGTCGGTCAGCGGGCCGGAAATGGCGGCCTTCGCCTGCTTGTAGTTCAGATTGCCGACCGTCAATTCGGCGCGCCCCTCGAAGTCGAAGGTCGGCTGGTTGGTCGTGATGTTGATCGCGCCCGCCGTGGTGTTCTTGCCATAGAGCGTGCCCTGCGGACCGCGCAGCACTTCCACCTGATTGACGTCGAGGAAGTCGAAGGTCGCGGCAGCGACGCGGCTATTATAGACATCGTCGACATAGATGCCGACGCCCTGTTCGAAGCCGTCGCTGGTGAGGCCGAACGGCACGCCAAGGCCGCGGATGTTGACCGAGGTGTTGCGTGGATTGGTGGTGTAGACCTGCAGCGTCGGTGCGAGCTGCTGCAGCTTCACGATGTTGAAATTGCCTGTCGCCTCGATGCTGTCGCCCTTCACCACGGAAATGGCCAGGGGCACTTCCTGCGCGGTTTCCTGACGGCGGCGGGCGGTGACGACGATCACGTCGCCGCGCGGGCTGCTGGCCTGCTGGTCATCGGCGGCAGCGGGTTGGGCGGCTTCGGCCGCAAAGGCGGCAGGCGTGACAAATGACGCGCTCGCCACGCTGGCGAGCAACAGAAAACGCGCAATCATGTTCTTCCCCTTGGTTCCGGAGGTCCGGTGAGTTTTGATCGCGGCGTTTCCGGTGGTCCGGTCAAAGCCGTGCTGGGGTCGTTTCTGGTGATGCGGCGTCCCCAGTGCCGCATCGGCATGCCATCCCCGACATGCCCTGATCTATGCGCTTGCCCTCCCTTGATCGGTCAGGCGGTCAGGCGCGTCTTTTCGGTGACGTCGATCTGCACGACGCGGGCGTCGTGGACGGTCAATGTGATGGAGCCGAAGCGCAGCCCTTCCAGCACGTCGCGCACCTTGTCGATGCTGGCGATGATGTCGGGGCGCTGGCCTTCGGCGCGGCTGTGGCGAAGTTCGATGGTTCTATGTTCGGTCATGTTCATCCCTCTGGCCGCGTTTTAACTCAACTGCATTAGTAGACAAAAAAGCAAATATAAGGGGCGCGCAAGATTCTCTTGTCGCGCCCCGGCGATGTCTGGGGCCGATATCAGCTGGTCATGCGCAGCCCGTCGGACGGGCGATCGAGCCGCGCCATCGGCATGGCCGGGCGCATCTGGCGCACGGCGGACGCCTGTTCCTGCGCATTGTCGATCAGCCGTTCCAGCAGCGCCTGGCCAAAGCCCCAGGCGCCCAGCCCCGAATCCGCGTTGATATGGCCGCTATGGCCGGCATCGACGAATTGGCTGCCCCAATTCTTGCCGATGCTGTGGGCGCGTTCGAAGAAGATATAGGGGTCGTTGCGACTGGCGACGAGGATCGACGGGAAGGGCAGCGGGGTGCGCGGCGTAGGGCCGAATCCGCCGATCGTTTCGGGCGTCTCCATCCGGTCGCAATCGGGCGGCGCCACCAGCAGCGCGCCGGTCACCGGCCAGCCATAGGCCTGGCTTTGCAGGGCGCCCCACCAGGCGACGGCCAGGCAGCCCAGGCTGTGCGCCGCCAGGATGACCGGGCCGTCAGCCTGGCGAATGGCGGCGTCGAGCCGCGTGACCCAGGCATTGCGATTGGGGCTGGCCCAGCTGCCCAGATCGACGCGCTGGCAATCGCCGCGTCCGCTGTCCCACAATGTCTGCCAATGATCCGGGCCGCTGTTGTTGAGGCCGGGGATGGTCAGCACGACCGGCTGGCGCGCGTCACCCGAATGTCCGAATCGCTCCATTATCCTTATCCTCGTCCTATATTCTGAGCCTCCCAAAATAATACTATTCATCTGGTAGACAATGGGTGAGCGCCGAAATGTGTCAGAATCTGGGCAACCTGAATGGCAGATAAACGGGCGCGTCGACCCCATGGCCGCGCGCCCGCATCAAGCCCCTGAACGGGCAGGAAAAAGCTACCAGGGGTAGATCAGCCCATAATATTGGTAGACGTTGCGACCATAGGCATCGTCGAAGGCCGGCCGGTCCTCGTCCAGATAGTGGGGCGCCTGTTCCAGCACCTCCTTGGCCAGTTCGATCACATAGCCGCCCTTGTCCGTATCATAGGCCAGCATCGACCAGGGCAGGGGATAATGTTCATTGCCCATGCCCAGGAAACCGCCGAAGGACAGCAGCGCATAGCGCACATGGCCGCTGCGCTTGTCGACCATGAAATGGGAAATCTTGCCAAGCCTGTCGCCCTGGCGGTTGTAGACGGCGGTGCCCTCGACCCGGTCGGACGCGATCAGGTCATGGCGATGCGCGCTCATCATCTCGGCCATTGTCACTCTCCTGCAAAAACATTCTATTCTGATGCAACCATGGGGAACCGCTGGGGTTCCTCCGCTTCACAGCAAGGAGCATCGGCATGAAGATCAATCGCAGCGGTTCGGCGGCCTGGAGCGGCGGCCTGAAGGACGGCAAGGGCACGATCTCGACCCAGAGCGGCGCGCTCGACGCCTATCCCTATGGCTTCGCCACCCGGTTCGAGGGCATGCCGGGCAGCAATCCGGAAGAACTGATCGCGGCGGCCCATGCCTCCTGCTTCACCATGGCATTGTCGCTGATCCTGGGCGAAGCCGGGCTGACGGCGGAAAAGATGGAGACGAGCGCAGTCGTCACATTGGAGCAGCAGGATGGCGGCTTTGCCATCACCGCGAGCAAGCTGACCCTGAAGGCGAAGATCCCCGGCGCCGACGATGCGACCTTCCAGGAACTGGCCGCCAAGGCGAAGGCCGGATGCCCGGTATCGAAACTGCTGAAGGCCGATATCAGCCTAGACGCGGAACTGCTGGCCTAAGCTGCCGCGATACGCCTGTCGTGGCGATGTTCACGCCAGGCGATATAGAGGCCGCTGGCGATGATCAGCGCGGCGCCGACCCAGGTCGTCCACATCGGCCAGTCGCCCCAGATCGCCCAGCCCAGCAGCGTGGTCCACAGGATCGAACTATAATCCATCGGCAGTACCACCGACACCGGCGCCCAGCGCAGCGCGGCGGTGAGGCAAAGCTGCGCGATGCCGCCGAACAGGCCGATCATCAGCAACAGGCCCCAGGTCTGCGCGTCATGCGGCTGGCCATAGAAGAGCATGCCGATGCCGAGCGGTGGGACTGACAGGGCAGTGAACCAGAAGACGACGACTCCTGCGCTCTCGGTGCGGCCAAGCTCGCGCAGCACCAGGCTGACGCTGGCCGTCACCAGCGCGGCGGTGATGGCGACGGCAACGCCCATCGGCGGAAAATGGCCGCCTTCGGGCCGGACCATGATGAGGACGCCCAGAAAGCCGATCAGGACCGCAGCCCAGCGATGGATGCCGGTGGGTTCGCGCAGGATCAGCGCCGACAGGATCGTGCCGAAGATCGGCATGGTGAAGCCGATCGTTGTCGCCTCGGCCGGCGGCAACAGGATGTAGGACAAGAAGTTGAGCGCCATGCCGGTGAGGCCGATGACCATGCGGGTCGCATGGACACTGATCCGCCGGGTGCGGATGGCGCCGATGCCGCTGCTCATCGCCAGCCAGGCGAAGACCACGGGCAGGGCAAGCGCCTGACGGTAGAAGAGGGTTTCGACCAGATGGACGCCATGGGCGTCGGCAACCCGGCCGGTCACGAACATTACCGCCAGGCAGATGACCGCGACCAGGCGCAGGCCGATGGCGAAGAGCGGGCGATGCGGGCGGGACGGGGCGGCGGCGCTGGACACGCCGCTTCCTTAACCCGGTTACGCGATGGCGCAACCGGGCTGGACCGGGTTTCTTACTTGAGCGGCTTACGGAATTTCAGCGTCATGCGGTCGCTTTCGCCGACCGCAACATATTTCGCCCTGTCAACTTCGCCGTTACGCAGCGTGGGCGGCAGGGTCCAGACGCCCTTTTCCCAGTCGGCCGTGTCCTTGGGATTGGCGTTCACTTCCGATGCGCCGACATATTCGAAGCCCGCGCCTTCCGCGATACGGCGAATGGTCGAGACCTTGAGATAGCCGCTGCTCTTTTCCAGCGCCGTGTCGCGATCTTCGGGCAGGCGATGGTCGACGATGCCCAGCGTGCCGCCGGGCTTGAGCATGGCGAAGAAGGCCTTGAAGGTCGCATCCTCGCTGCCGCCCATGACCATGTTGTGGACATTGCGGAAGGTCAGCACGGTGTCGACGCTGTTGGCCGGGATGCTGGCGGCTTCCTCGGGATAGGCGACCAGCTTCACCTTGTCATAGGCCTGCGGCTTTTCGGCCAGGAACTTCTTGTAGCCGTCAAGATAGCGGCCGGTGGGCTGGAGCGCGTAGAAGCTGCCCTTGTCGCGCAGCAGCGGCGCCAGGATTTCCGTGTACCAGCCGCCGCTCGGCGCCCATTCCACCACCGTCTGGGTCGGCGTCACGCCAAAGAAGGCGAGCGTTTCCAGCGGATGGCGATATTTGTCGCGGGCGACATTGGCCGGGGTACGGCTGGACGCGCCGATGGCGGCTGCCACCGGATCGGCGCCATGGCCGGCATGCTGGGCGACGGCCGCGCCCAGCGGCAGGAGGGCAAGGGCAGCGGCAAGCGCGATCGATCGGCGGGGAAAAGCGGACATGGGCAACCTCTCAACGGATCTGGAGCGCAGGGTGTGCCGTGCCCGCATCCCACTGGCAAGGAAATCCGGTGCTTATGGACCGGCCGGTCAGGACCAACTGCCCGCGATCGATTCCGCCGTGGCGTCGATCGCGGCCGGTTCATCCTCGCCAGTCAGCGCATAGGACATGTCGCCGCGCCGCCAATAGGCCACCGACTGGGCGCCCTCTCGCACCGAATCCGGCCGCTCGGGCGCGTCGGTGCGCTGGTGCATGGCATAGATGGACAGGTCGCGCCCTTCGGGCGTGCGTAGCGCGATCAGCAGTGCGGGGGTGCGTTCACCGGGGAAGAGCTGGACATCGGTCACGCGCCAGTCGGCGGGCAGGCCGGGAATGTCGATATGGGTGCTGGCCAATATCTCGCGCGGGTCGAAGCTGGGCGATTCGATCTGTCCCTGCATCCGGGCGCGGATCATGGCGACGCGGTGCGAGGTGGCGGCATCGACGACATAGGCGGGCGGCCCGTCGCGCACCATGAGCAGGGCAACGAAGCTTGCCGCCAGCAGGGCAAGGCCGCCGCCGGCGCCGATCGCAAAGCGACGATGGCGCGCGGCCGGCGGGCTGATCGCGCTCGCCTGTGCCGCCATGGCTTCGGGCAGGGGGGCACGGTCCTGCGCCAACAGGCGCAGCCCGGTGCGGGCGCTGAGGTCGCCCATCACCTGCGCGGCGAGGTCGGGCCGGCGCGACAGGCGGGTTTCCACCGCAAAGCGCCGGCCGGGATCGAGCTGGCCGTCGACATAGGCCATCAGTTCGATCTCCGAAGGATCCTCACTCATCCTGTCCTCCCACGATGCGCAGCCGATCGCGCGGCTGCCTGTCCCTGTCCTGTCGCAATGTCGCCCGCGCGCGGGCAAGGCGCGACATCACCGTGCCGACTGCTATGCCCAGAAGATCGGCGCTTTCCTGATAGCTCAGCCCTTCGACGACGGTCAGGTGCATGACGGCGCGCTGATGGTCGGGCAGGTCGGCAAAGGCGCGGGCGACCTGCATCAGGTCGGCGCGCACTTCCTGGTCAGGATCGGCATGATCGACCTGGATCTGGGCAAAGGCCAGATTGCGGCGCGTTTCCGCCGCCTCGCGCCGCTTGGCCGAGATGAAGACATTGTGGACGATGGCCAGCAGCCAGCGGCGGCGGCTGCGATCGGGCTGGAACTGATCGCGCCGTTCGATCGCGCGCATCACGGCGTCCTGCACCACATCGTCGGCGACGACATGGTCGCGCGACAGGGCGCGGGCATAGCGGCGCATGGCGCGCAGGTCCGCCTCCATTTCCATGTCCGTCCGCTTGCCCGTCATCCACATCATTCCATTGGGGCGCTCGCCAGTTCGCGATAGACGCGCGCCACCGAATCCAGGACATGGTCCCAGCGATAGTCGCCCGCCGTCGCCTCCGCCGCGTGGCCAAGCCGCCGCCTTAGGCCGGTGTCGCGGACGAGGGAAGCCACGCCGCCAGCATAGGCGCCAATGTCGCCCGGCGGCACCAGCAGTCCGTTGACGCCATTATCGATCAGGGCGGATGCGCTGGGGACGTCGGCCGACAGGACGGCAAGGCCGCTGGCCATCGCCTCCAGATTGACGTTGCCGAACGCCTCCGTGACGCTGGGATTGACCAATATGTCGGCGCTGGCGACCAGCGCGCCGAGACGTGCCCCTTCGACATGGCCGGTAAAGCTGGCATTGGGCAGATGGCGGGCGAGGGCATCGCGCGCCGGGCCATCGCCCAGGATCAGCGGGCGCAGCGACACGCCGCTGGCGCGTGCCGCCATGATGGCGTCGGCGAAGATGTCGAGTCCCTTTTCCCGGACCAGCCGGCCGAAGAAGAGCGGCACGACATCGTCGGGCGCATAGCCAAGCTGGGCGCGCAGGCTTTCATCTCGCATTGCCGGATGAAAGACGGATCGATCGACGCCCCGGCTCCAGAGGGCAATGCGCTCGGCGCCATGGATTGCGGCGAGGTCCGCAGCGATCGGCGGGGTCGGGGCAAGGATGCGGTCGCAATCGCCATAGAAGCGATCGAGATAGGCCTCGACCTTTGGGCGCAGGAAGCCGAGGCGGTAATAAGCAAGATAGGTTTCGAACCGGGTGTGCAGGCTGGCGACGGCCGGAACGGCGTTGCACCGCGCCCAGTTCAGCGCCTGCCGACCGAGCAGGTCGGGCGCGGACAGATGCACGATGTCAGGCTGGAACGCCTCCAGATCGGCACGGGCGGCACGGGTCAGGCCGATCGCGAGACGATATTCCGGGCGACCGGGAATGCAGAGCGAGCGCACCGATCGGACATCGCCGGCCGAGGCGAAGGCCGGCGTCGGCGCGGTCGGCGAATAGATGCGCACCTCTGCCCCATGCTGGTCCAGCATATGCCGGACCAGGCGGTTGAGCGCCCGGTTCGCGCCATCTCGCACGCAATCATAATTGCCCGAAAACAGCGCGATCTTCAGCGGCCGGGATGATGCCGGCGCCGCGGCGACCGGCAGGGCGGCATGAATATGGGCGCGAAGGGAAGAGAGCGGGGAATGCAGCGTCATGCCCCGCATACGCTTGTCGGATCGCGCCTATTCCATCGATGGCCAATTAAAATTGACGAATGATGCGCAGGCCGGCGGTGGGACGGAAGACATCGTCGCGCGGCCGTTCCGCGCCAAGCCCCGCCTGCATGGCGAAATTGCCGCCCAGTTGCTGGTGCAATTGCGGCATAAGCAGCAGGCCGCCCTCGCTGCCGCCCTGATAATTGATCTCCAGCCCCAATACCTGCCCTTCGCGACTGTCGTAGAAGGCTGAGTGGTTGAGGATCACGCCATTGCGGCCATGGCCGCCCGATAGCTTGACGTCGGCGAGCCCCGCCATCGTCACGCTGCTCCAGCGGCTATTGTAGCGATGGGCCGCCATATAGGCGAAACTGCTGCGATATTGTTTGGCGCGGCGGTCATAAATGCCGAGATATTGGACGCCATGACCGGTGCGTCCGCCGCCGGTGGTGCCGAAACTCGCCTGCAGGCCTAGCTTCAGTTCGGCGAGCCGGCCGTTGACGAAGGGCAGTTCGCCCTCGATCGCGAAGCCGTCGGCAAAGGCATATTCGATTTCCGGCGCCCAATGGACGGCGTCGTCATCGCCCGACAGCGGAACGGTCGCCAGCGTATTGACCTCCAGTTCGCCGCGCTTGGCGCCCAGCGGCCGCATCATGTCGAAGATCATCGGTTCGGGCACGTCGGGATAGGCGTCTGACGCCAGCGCGACATCGCCCAGAAAGGCGCTCGCCATGGCGGCGAGGCCATGGCGCGAAAGGGATCGAACGGACAAAAAAAGGCTGCTCCCGCGATGAGGATGTGACGATTCACATCCCCATCTACGCGGGAGCGGGCGCCCTTATTCCCTGAGGATCAGAGGCAGGCTTCCAGGAAGGGCTGGTCGAAGCCGAACATGCGGGCCTTGTCGAGCGTATAGGGGCGCAGGCCCATCGAGCGATATTCGCCGATGATCTTACCGCTGTCATCCTCGTCATGATATTCGAACTTGAACAGTTCCTGGGTGACGATGACGTCGCCTTCCATGCCGATCACCTCGGTCACATTGGTGACGCGGCGCGAACCGTCGCGCAGACGCTTCACCTGGACGATCAGGTCGACCGAGTCGGCGATCTGCTTGGAAATGGCTTCCTTCGGGATCTTGATGTCGCCCATCAGGATCATGTTCTCCATACGACCCAGGCATTCGCGCGGGCTATTGCTGTGGAGCGTACACATGGAGCCGTCATGGCCGGTGTTCATCGCGGCGAGCAGGTCGAAACATTCCGCGCCACGAATTTCGCCCAGGATGATGCGATCAGGACGCATACGCAGGGCGTTCTTGACGAGGTCGCCGATGGTGATCGCGCCCTGGCCTTCCAGGTTGGGCGGGCGGGTTTCGAGCGGCAGCCAGTGTGGCTGCTGCAGGCGCAGTTCGGCCGCGTCCTCGATGGTCAGCACGCGCTCGCCCGGATCGATCATCTTCGACAGCGCGTTGAGCATCGTCGTCTTGCCCGAACCGGTACCGCCCGAAATGACGATGTTGAAACGGCAGGCACCGGCGATCTTGAGTGCGGTCGCCATCTTCTGGTTCATCGCGCCCCATTGGGCGAGCATGTCGATGGTGATCGGCTTGGCCGAGAATTTACGGATCGAGATGGCCGTGCCCTTGAGGCTGAGCGGCGGCACGATCACGTTGACACGCGAACCGTCGGGCAGGCGGGCGTCGGCCAGCGGCGTGGTCTGGTCGACGCGGCGGCCGACCTTGTTCACGATGCGCTGGGCGATCTGGAACAGATGCTCTTCATCGCGGAACTTGATCGGCGCGATCTGGAGCTTGCCCTTCTTTTCGACATAGGTCTGCTCGGGGCCGTTGACCATGATATCGCTGATGTCCGGGTCGGCCAGCAGCTCTTCGAGCGGGCCGAGGCCCAGAAGCTCGTCGACCAGAACCTTTTCCAGCGCGAACTGCTCGCGCCGGTTGAGCGTCAGCTTCAGCTCGGCCAGAACTTCCATGATGATCGGCCGGAATTCTTCCGCCAGTTCATCCTTGGTCAGGGTCGCGGCCGCTTCGGGATCGACGCGTTCGAGCAGGCGGGGAAGCACCTGTTCCTTGATCTTGTGAACTGACGCCTCGAACCCTTGCGGGCCGGCATCGGCGACATGTTCGGCATTGGCGCGTTCGGACAGGCGCGACATGGCGTCCGCATTGCGCTGCATCTGGCTGGTCGGCGCCGACAGCGGGTCGAGCGGAATTTCGCCCGGCAGGGCGGCCAGGTCGAGCGGCGGGAACTGCTCGCCGCCGCGCGGGGCCTCCTCGCGCGCCGCGCCGCCGCTGTGCATCGGTCGGGCGACGCCGAAACCCGGCTTGATGCCGGCAGGTCCATTTTTCCGTCCAAATGCGCTCATAACTCTCCGCCGGAATTCTGCGATCGGGCCAGCCACCCCAAAATGGGCCGATTCACCATGGCTGGAGAAGGTGAATAAGCTGGAAACTTTGACAAATGGCTAATGGGCGTTTGACGGTGGTGGAGGCGTAACGAACCGCGGGTCTGCGCCAAACCAGCCGCCGATCAGGCGTCCGCCAGACAACAGGCGGCGCCCTTGTGGCGTGATATGAATTCGACCGTGTTCTACGCGGATATTGCCGGACATGGTCTGTTCCTCGACCCGTCGATCAATCTGCCGCATCTCGCCCAGATATTCCCGCGTGTAGACGTCTTCCAACGCGCGTGCGTCGAGTTGACCATCCTGTCGTTCGATACGGGCCAGCAGGAACATGGTGATCGAACGGTCGAAGGTGACCGGAAAAGTGATGAGGAAGCAGATGTTGAAAGCCAGGGACAAGGCGATGGCGCCGATTAGGGTTGGCACCGGCGGCCGCCACCGTCTGAGCATCAGTCCGCCAACCAGCATGATGGCTGCAGTCAGTCCGGCAATCATGACGCCCCTGTAGAACAGGATCGATAGAGAACCGAGCAAGGGGCTGCGGATAAGGCCGACATAGAGAGCGAGCCCGAATGCAAGCGTTGCGCCATAAGCGAAGGCTAGGCCAAACCACATTTTTACGGACATCTTCATGGCCGGCCTTCGGAAGGAACAGCTAGGACGCAGATTAGGGGCGTGCGATATAGGCAGGGTGTCGTCGTCGGAGGCGCATGATGCGCGCGCCAGACCGGGTCACGCTGAGTGAAGAGCAGATAGTCGATCTGGGCGGCGCGCGCGCGCGCCATCATCTCGCTGGTTGCAAGCGATTGATTGAAGATCGGCGCGACCACCGCCAGCCGGTCGTCGACCAGCTTCTGGCTGGCGCCGAACAGATTGGCCTGGAAATCTGCGATCGAGGGCCAATTATGGCCATAAAGCCCGAAATCGATGCCGCGCGCGGTGATGGTCGGATTATATTGGAGCACGGCGTCGGCGGGCAGATGGCGATCCGCCCATCCATATGCGTCCCGCAGCGCATGGCTGATTGGGGGCGCATTGTTGAGTTCGATCGGTCGTACGGGGAACAAGGGTGACCGAATGATCCGCAGGCCGATAATGTCCCATGTCGTGCCGGCAAGGCCAAGGACCAGCAAGGTCATCGCCAATGGGCGCAGTTTCCGGAGAGAGGGGATGCTCTGCGCATATCGCAATGTCCAGATGATCGTTGCCATGACGGTGAACAGGATCACGCGCCAGCCAAGGTCATTGTAGATGATCGTCGACCGCAGGAAGCTGGCCACGAACAGCGTAACAAGCGTACTCCAGAAGAGCAGGGCGCGCGTTGGTGCTCCCCGATCGCTGCGCCCCTTGCGGTGGCTCCAATAATAATATGCGCCGATCGCACATAGGCCCAGTTCCAGCCCGTAATTGAGTGGCAGCAGGGGAATGCGGAGCAATTGCTGCCCGATGCTGTCATCTTCCAGGAATGGCGTGAAACTGCGAACGCCGATGCCAAGAGGGAAGCTGCCGTCCGTCCGGGCGTCCAATATGTCGTGAAATTGCGGGATCGATAGGACAAGCGCGGTCAGGCCTGCAACCAGAAGGCGGATGTTGCGCCGCCACAGGGTCAGGCAGGCCCAACCGACGAGGAACGGGGCGATGCCGATGGCGATCCAGGTAGAGAGGCCGAACATTGTGGCAAAGGCAGTGCCTGCCATTAGGGCAAGGCAAATGGGCTGCCATGCGCCGCCGTTTTTCCGCTCCGGGTGAACGAGCAGCAACATGCCCGTCCAAGCCGCGACCATGGCAGAAACGTGATGCGGGACCCAGATCAGGGAGGTGCCGAGCGTGCGGACTTCCGAATTCCAAGTGTCAAGTTGCGGCTCGATCCGATGGGTGACCAGGAAACGGAACAACATGAACAGCAGGTCTGCACCGGACATGAAGCAGAAGAGGATCGCCAACATGAGCAGGCGATAATCTCTGCTGGGCCGGATGAATGCTGCATCCGCCATGATCCGCCATATCAACGCGATTACGGCAAAGCCTGCCCAATAGGCCGTGGCGACGAAGGCCATGCGCGCGCTGATCAGGTCACCACCGATCCAGCGGATTGCGGCGGGCCAGACGTAGAAATAATGATAGTAACCGGCCACGCCATCGCGTGCGTAGAAGGGGTCGGAGAAGGGAATGCCTTCCCGCACTATCTGTTCGGTTACGGCGGCGTGCTTGACCAGATCGAGGATGGTGAAGCTCTGGTAGAGCGAGCCGTTAATATCGATATCGACATAGCTCCAGGCGCAGATCAGCCACCAGAGCATTGCCGCGACGAGGAGAGGGAATATGGCACGCCAATGCCTAATGCTAACGCCCCGCAATCTGGCACCCCATAGTGCCAGCAACCCGTTGAGCAGCAGCATGGCGGGAATGCCCCCGAACCTTATCATCAAGGTGTCCAACACGGGAAGGACGGAAAGGCCGAGCAGCATGGCCCACCCGATGCGCTCCCACGAGCCCTCGACAGCTACGCCGCAGCGAGGCAGCAGTCGCACCAGTCCCAAACCCGGCAAATAGAGGATGAGTGGTGCAAGAATGGTGGCGAGGACCAGGGCGAACAGGTCCTGAAACAGATAAGGCATGGATGCTCCTCAACTGAGCATCGCGATAAAGAGGCTAGGTTAAGGAGTGGATAACCAAGAAAGGCCGCGCTCCGATGAGGAGCGCGGCCTTTCTTGGTCACAGACTAGTGATGGAGGAAAGTGCCTCAGCCCGCCTTTTCGGCGAGAACCGTCAGGCCCTTTTCATTCACTTCGGCAAAGCCGCCCTCGACCGGGATGATTTCCGGTGCGGCGCCAGCCGATGCGAAGATCTGGATCGCGCCATCGCGCACGGTCGACATGAAGGGCGCATGGCCCTCCAGCACGCCGAAGTCGCCATCGGTGCCGGGAACGACGACCTGATAGACCTCTTCCGAGCGGACGAGCTTTTCAGGGGTCACGAGTTCGAAATGCAGTGCCATTTTTATGTCCTATGCCCCCTCCCCGAACCGGGGAGGGGTATATGAGGTTAGAGCTTAGGCTGCTTCGGCAGCCAGCTTCTTCGCCTTTTCGATGGCTTCGTCGATGCCGCCGACCATGTAGAAGGCGTTTTCGGGCAGATGGTCATATTCACCATCGACCACGGCCTTGAACGACTTCACCGTGTCTTCGATCTGGACGAACTTGCCCGAGATGCCGGTGAAGACTTCGGCGACGTGGAACGGCTGCGACAGGAACTTCTGGATCTTGCGCGCGCGGGCGACGGTGATCTTGTCCTCTTCCGACAGTTCGTCCATGCCCAGGATCGCGATGATGTCCTGCAGCGACTTGTACTTCTGCAGGATCGACTGGACGGCACGGGCGGTGTCGTAATGTTCCTGGCCGACGACGCGGGGTTCCAGAACGCGGCTGGTCGAGTCCAGCGGATCGACCGCCGGATAGATGCCCAGTTCCGAAATGGCGCGGTTGAGAACGGTGGTGGCGTCAAGATGCGCGAACGAGGTCGCCGGCGCCGGGTCGGTCAAGTCGTCCGCGGGGACGTAGACGGCCTGGACCGAGGTGATCGAACCCTTGTTGGTCGAGGTGATGCGTTCCTGCAGCTGACCCATGTCGGTCGCCAGGGTCGGCTGATAGCCCACGGCCGAAGGAATACGGCCGAGCAGAGCCGACACTTCCGCGCCCGCCTGGGTGAAGCGGAAGATGTTGTCGACGAAGAACAGCACGTCCTGGTTCTCGACGTCGCGGAAATATTCGGCGATCGTCAGGCCCGACAGGGCGACGCGGGCACGGGCGCCCGGCGGTTCGTTCATCTGGCCATAAACCAGAGCCACCTTCGAACCTTCGCTGATCGCGTTGCCGTCGGCATCCTTGGCGATCACGTTGGCGTCGAGGAATTCATGGTACAGATCGTTACCTTCACGGGTGCGTTCGCCGACGCCCGCGAAGACCGAAGTGCCGCCATGGCCCTTGGCGATGTTGTTGATCAGTTCCTGGATGAGCACGGTCTTGCCGACGCCAGCGCCGCCGAACAGGCCGATCTTGCCGCCCTTGGCATAGGGGGCCAGAAGGTCGATGACCTTGATGCCGGTGACCAGGATCGACGCGTCGGTCGACTGGTCGACGAATTCGGGGGCCTTGGCATGGATCGGCGAACGCAGTTCGGTGGCAACCGGGCCGCGCTCGTCGATCGGCTCGCCGACGACGTTCAGGATGCGGCCGAGGGTGGCCGGGCCGACCGGAACCGAGATCTGCGCGCCGGTGTCGGTGACTTCCTGGCCGCGGGTCAGACCGTCGGTCGAGTCCATCGCGATGGTGCGGACGGTGTTCTCACCCAGATGCTGGGCGACTTCCAGCACCAGGCGCTGGCCGTTGTTGCTGGTTTCCAGCGCCGAAAGGATCGCCGGAAGCGCATCGGGGAAGGTCACGTCGACGACGGCGCCGATGACCTGCGAGATGCGGCCTACATTGTTGGTGGTTGCCATGACTATGTCCTTGCCTGCTTGTCCTTAGAGGGCTTCGGCGCCCGAGATGATTTCGACGAGTTCGGTGGTGATCGCGGCCTGGCGGCTGCGGTTATACTGGATCGTCAGCTTGTTGATGAGATCGCCGGCATTGCGGGTCGCATTGTCCATCGCGGTCATCGACGCACCCTGTTCGGACGCGTTGTTTTCCAGCAGCGCCTTGAAGATCTGCACCGTGACGTTGCGCGGCAGCAGGTCGTCGAGGATCGCTTCCTCGCTCGGCTCATATTCCACCGTGGCGGCGATCGCGTTGCGGTCGGCGTCGGCGGGGATCTTCACCGGGATGATCTGCTGTTCGGTCGGGATCTGCGCGAGCGCCGACTTGAAGCGCGAGTAGAAGAGATGGGCGACGTCGAACTTGCCGTCGAGGAACATCTGGCTGAGTTCCTGCGCCACCGCCTGGGCCTGGGCAAAGCCCGGTTCCTTGGCACCGGTGGTGTCGTAATTGGCGACGATCTTGCCCGGATAGGTGCGGTTGATCACCGGACGGCCCTTGCGGCCGATCAGGTAGAACAGCACCTTCTTGCCATCCAGCTCCAGCGCGCGGGCCTTGGCCAGCGCGGCCTTCACGATATTGGCGTTGAACGCGCCGGCAAGGCCGCGATCGCTATTGGCGACGACCAGCAGATGGACTTCGTCCTTGCCGGTGCCGGCGAGCAGCGGCGAAGCGCCTTCGCCCGAGCCGCCGGCGATCTTGGTCGCCAGGCTCGCGACGACCGCTTCCAGTCGCTCGCTATAGGGGCGCGCAGCTTCGGCAGCGGCCTGCGCCTTGCGCAGCTTGGCCGCGGCGACCATCTGCTTCGCCTTGGTGATCTTCTGGGTCGACTTCACCGACCCGATGCGCAGCTTCAGTTCCTTGAGGCTAGCCATAGTTCAAATATTCCGAGCAAGGGCCAGACGGCCCGCGAGACCAAAGAAACCGACGCCCATGGCGCCTTCGAACCAGCGCATCGCGCTGCTCTGCCCCACTTTGCGGCCCGCCTTGGTGGCGAGCAGCGCAAGCAGGGCGCACCACAGGAAACCGAGCCCATAGACGATCGCGATCAGCAGCATGCCCTGCCACGGCGCATCCGGGCCGGTGCCCACGAACTGCGGCAGCGCGGCGAGGAAGAAGATCGCGACCTTGGGGTTCAGCACGGTGCTGACCAGGCCCTGGGCGAAGGGCGATCCGCCGATCCGGACCCTGGGCGTTTCGCTTGCCGGTGCCGGCTTGATCGCGCCGCGCAGCAGGCCAAAGCCCATCCAGGCCAGATAGAGGGCACCGGCGATCTTAACGCCCAAGAACAGCCCCGGCACCGCATTCAGCACGCTGAGGAAGCCGAAGCCGCACAACAGCATGTAGAACAGGCCGCCGAGCTGGATGCCGCCGATCGCCGCCATTCCCGCCTTGAAGCCGCGGCGCGCCGCGTGGCCGGCCACCAACATGGTGTCCGGCCCCGGCAGCAGCACCAGACCGATCGACATCACGGTCCAGGCAAGAAGGGAATGGGCGGTCAGCACAGCGTCTTAAGCGAAGGTCTTGCCGAACGAGTCCAGCGCAGCCTTCAGCTTGCCCTTGGCGTCGTCGCCCAGATCCTTGCTGTCGCGGATCGCGGTCAGCACTTCGGGGTGGTCGTGACGCAGATAGGCGAGCATCAGCTCTTCATAACGGGTCACGTCCTTGACCGGGATGCCGTCCAGATAGCCGTTGGTGCCGGCGAAGATCGACGCGGTCTGCTCTTCGAACGGCAGCGGCGAGAACTGGCCCTGCTTGAGCAGTTCGGTCAGGCGCGCGCCGCGGTTCAGCAGCTTCTGGGTCGAGGCGTCGAGGTCCGAGCCGAACTGGGCGAAGGCCGCCATTTCGCGATACTGGGCCAGCTCCAGCTTGATCGAGCCCGAAACCTTCTTCATCGCCTTGGTCTGCGCGGCCGAGCCGACGCGCGACACCGACAGGCCGACGTTGATGGCCGGACGGATGCCCTGGTAGAAGAGGTTGGTTTCGAGGAAGATCTGGCCGTCGGTGATCGAGATCACGTTGGTCGGGATGTAGGCCGACACGTCGCCTGCCTGGGTCTCGATGATCGGCAGCGCGGTCAGCGAGCCATTGCCATTGGCGTCGTTCATCTTCGCAGCGCGTTCCAGCAGGCGGCTGTGCAGATAGAAGACGTCGCCCGGATAGGCTTCGCGGCCCGGAGGACGACGCAGCAGCAGCGACATCTGGCGATAGGCGACGGCCTGCTTGGAAAGGTCGTCATACACGATCACGGCGTGCATCCCGTTGTCGCGGAAGAATTCGCCCATGGTGACGCCGGTATAGGGCGCCAGATACTGGAGCGGAGCGGGTTCCGAAGCGGTCGCGGCGACGACGATCGAATATTCCATCGCGCCATTTTCTTCGAGCTGCTTGACGATCTGCGCGACGGTCGAGCGCTTCTGGCCGACGGCGACGTAGATGCAGTAGAGCTTCTTGCTCTCGTCGTCGCCCGCGTTGATGCCCTTCTGGTTGATGAAGGTATCGATCGCGACGGCGGTCTTGCCGGTCTGGCGGTCACCGATGATCAGCTCGCGCTGGCCACGGCCGACGGGGACGAGGGCGTCGATCGCCTTCAGGCCGGTCTGCACGGGTTCGTGCACCGACTTGCGGGGGATGATGCCCGGCGCCTTGACTTCGACGCGCTTGCGCTCGGTATATTCGATCGGGCCCTTGCCATCGATCGGGTTGCCGAGGCCGTCGACGACGCGGCCCAGCAGACCCTTGCCGACGGGGACGTCGACGATGGTGCCGGTGCGCTTGACGGTGTCGCCTTCCTTGATCTCGGCGTCCGAGCCGAAGATCACGATGCCGACATTGTCGGCTT
The DNA here is from genome assembly GCF_002708645.1 of Sphingobium sp. IP1. Lineage (NCBI taxonomy): Bacteria > Pseudomonadati > Pseudomonadota > Alphaproteobacteria > Sphingomonadales > Sphingobiaceae > Sphingobium > Sphingobium sp. IP1. The sequence goes on along the minus strand of NZ_NOIW01000023.1, from coordinate 14,202 downwards.
CGAGGTTGAGTGCCATGCCCTGAACGCCATTGGCGAACTCGACCATTTCGCCCGCCTGGACGTTGTCGAGGCCATGGACGCGGGCAATGCCGTCACCCACGGTCAGAACGGAACCGACTTCGCTGACCTGCGCTTCGGTGCCGAAATTGGCGATCTGGTCCTTGATGACCTTCGAAATTTCTGCGGCGTTGATATCCATGTTCAGCCTTTCATCGCCAGGGCGAGACTATTCAAACGGGTGCGGATGGAGGAATCGATCATCTGGCTGCCGATCTTGACGACCAGCCCACCCAGGATCGCGGGATCGACCTTGGCCTCGACGGCGACGTCGCGGCCGACACGCGCCTTGAGGCCCTTGGCCAGCGCGGTCAGTTGAGTCTTGGTGAGCGGATGCGCGCTCGTCACTTCGGCGCGGGCCTCGCCCTTGTGATTCGACAGCAGCGTCTCATAGGCGCGGATGACCGCGGGAAGCTGCGAGAGGCGACGGTTCTGGGCGAGCACGCCCAGGAAATTCGTCGTCAGCGGATCGATCGACATGGCGGATGCAACCGCCGCGATCGTCTTACCCGCTGCGTCGCGGCTGAGAACGGGACTGTTGATCAGGCCCTTGAAATCAGACGATTCTGCGATCGCCGCCTTGATTGCCGCGAGGCTCGCTGCGACGGTGTCGAGCGTCTTGCCGTCGCGGGCCAGATCGAACAGCGCCACCGCATAGCGGCCGCTGAGGCTGGCCTGAATACCGCCGGTAGTCTCCACGCGCTTACCGTCCTCCAACTTGATTTGCCGGTCATGCAAAAAGAGGGGGAGCAGTAATAACCGTCCCCTGTTGTCGGGCCGGTTAGCAGTGCCAATATGACTATGCAAGTCATGTGACACGATTCCATCGCATCGACGAAATCAAGCCAATTTGACTGAGTTTTTCGGGAAAACGAACAGGCTAGGGAGCGGGGTCTGCGGGGGCAAGCCGTCCTTTTTGGCAATGATAGACCAGCCGCTCGTTCGGCTGGGGCGGCAGCAGCGCGGCGAGGTCCGACTGGAGCGTCGCGATCCGGGTCAACATCGTGGAATCGCTGCTGCATCCCTTGATCGGGCCATCCTTCAGCAGGGCGCGGGCCTTGTCCATCGTGTCGCCGTCGGGCAGCCAGCGCTGCACCCGCAACAGGCCGGTGGCCGGGTCGAATTCGCTGCGGCTGACATAATTGCCCTCGTCGGGCACATGGGCGCGCTGCCAAGTCGTGCCGGTCGCCTGATATTGGGTGTCGCCGTTGACGCAGCCGCCCTCGGCCCAGTTCAGGCCGACATCATTGGGCTGCGACACGGTCAGTCGGCTGCGGTTGAGGTCGATCCGGCAGATATTGTCGCCGGCCCAGGCAAAGGCCTTGTTGCTGACCACGCTCTGGTCCTCGGGCAGCTTCACCCGCTCGTCGATGCTGGCAAAGCTGGGCTTGAAGACGAACAGGCCAAGCGCGCCCATCAACAGGATGCCGCCACCAGCGATGAACCAGGTGGCGCGCTTTTCACGGCCCTGGCTGTAGAAGAGGCCGCCAGCGCCCAGGCCCAGCACCGCAAGGGCCAGCAGCACGGCGGCACCCGCCATCGCATTTTCGCGGCCGGAAATGACATCGCGCTCGGCGGTGTCGCGGGCCTGCTGCAGCGCCTGCTCGCGCTTGTCGGCGGCCGCGCGGTCATTCTGTTCGGTCAACTGCGATTCGCGCTGGGTGATCGATGCTTCGGCCGCGTCGGCTTCGGCCATGGTGCGGCAGGCGACGACGGTGTGGAGCGAGGACACGCCGGCCTGACGCAGGAAGGAAGCGACTTCGCGCCAGGATACGGCAAAGCCGAATTCGGCATCATTGCCGTCCGAGATCGAGCCGAAGCTGTTGACGCCCAGCACCCGGCCGCAATCGTCGACCAGCGGGCCGCCGCTGTTGCCGGCGGCAAGCGGGGCGGTGTGCAGGATGGTGTCGAAGCTCTGGCTGGAGCGGCCGGACGAGATACTGCCGCTGGTCTTCACCGTGCCGAGCGGTTCGACCAGTTGCTTGAGGCTGAGGCCCTGGGCGCGATCGACGGTGCCGGGATAGCCGATAGCGGTGACATGCTGGCCGTCATCGACCGCCCCGGCATAGAAGGTGGCGACCGGCAGGCTGCCTTCCTCCAGCTGGATCAGGGCCAGGTCGTTGCCCGGCGAATAGGCGATGATCCGCCCGCCATAGCTTTTCTTGCCCTCCGACGGGATCACGCCGATGACGAGATCCTTCTCCTCGCGCGCCAGTTCGACGACATGGGCGTTGGTCAGCACCTTGTCCGGGGCGATCGCGATGCCGCTGCCATGGCCCACGAAATAGGCGTCCGCGCCATTGGTCGCGACCAGGGCGACGCGCACCACGCTGCGCGCGGCGGCGGTGATATCCTGCTGTTCGGCCCGTGCGGGGCTGAGCAGGACGAGGGACGCGACAAGCGCGGCGATCGGGCGAAGGCGACGGAAAAGGGCGACCATAGGAGGCGCATACATATGCGAAGGCCCGCTTTAGGCAATCGGGAAAAAGCGGATGCGACGGGCCGTGTGCTTTTGACCGCAAGCGACGGGAAGCCTCGCCAAGCCGTCTGGATTACCCCATATCCATGAACCAGATGACACGCCTCGAACCCGTCCCGGCCGCCATGCCCGATGCCGAAGACTGCTGGGCCGCCTTTCTCGCACGCGATCGGCGGCAGGATGGCTGCTTCGTCGGGGCGGTGCTGACCACCGGCATTTATTGCAAGCCGAGCTGCCCGGCCCGGCACCCGAAGCGGGAGAATATGATCTTCCTGCCTGATGGTGCGGCGGCCCGTGCGGCGGGCTTTCGCGCCTGCCTGCGCTGCCGGCCGGATGAGGTCGGGCGCGACCAGCAGGCGGTGGAAGCGGCGATCCGCCTGATCCGCGCCGCCGAAACGCCGCCCCGGCTGGAGGAGATGGCCGACCATGTCGGCTATGCGCCGCATCATTTCCATCGCTTGTTCAAGCGGATCACCGGCCTGACCCCGGCCGCCTATGCCCGCGATCTGCGCGCCGAGCGGCTGAAGGCGGCACTGGCGACGCCCGGCAGCGTGACCGATGCGATCTATGAGGCCGGCTATAACGCGCCGAGCCGCGCCTATGCTGATGCCGAACGGCATCTGGGCATGACGCCCAGCGCCTGGCGCGAGGGCGGGCGCGGCGTCGATATCCGCCATGTCGTGATCGGGACGAGCCTGGGCGCGCTGCTGGTCGCGGCGACCGAGCGCGGCCTGTGCCGCATCGCCTTCGAGGAAGGGGAGGCAGAGCTGCGCCGCCGATATCCCAACGCGACTCTGTTGCCCTCGGACGCCGCGCTGGATCGCTGGGCGGCGGCAGTGGCGGCGCTGGTCGACAATCCGGGCGCCGACGCGGACCTGCCGACCGATGTCGGCGGCACCGCCTTTCAGCAGGCGGTCTGGGCCGCCTTGCGGGCGATCCCGGCGGGCGAGACGCGCAGCTATGGAGAAATCGCCGCGGCGATCGGCCGGCCGGGCGCCGTGCGCGCAGCGGGGACCGCCTGCGGCGACAATGGCCTGGCAATATTGGTGCCGTGTCATCGTGTGCTGCGCAGCGACGGAAGCCTGGGCGGCTATGCCTATGGAGTCGACCGCAAGCGGAGCCTGCTGGAGGCGGAGCGTCGCGCGAAGATGACAGCGAAGGCGACAGGTGAATGATCCTTGCTCGATCCGCTTGCGTCACAATATTCTCGTAATTTAACTTTTGATTAACTATAGGCTCGCGCCTTCTTCAAAGGGGGCGGGTGGGCTTGCGTAGTCTGTTGTTCTGGCTGTTGCTGATGACGCCGACCATGACAGTGGCATTGCCGCTGGCGCGGCCGGTGGCGATGCCGATCGGTCCCGGTCCCGACCGGATGGCCGCCGGCGTTGCGCGCATGGTCGGATCCATCCTGGAATTTACCCGCTGGCCAACCGCGCGGCCGGTCGTGCGCATGTGCATGGCCGGTGTCGTCGCCCATGGCGACCAGTTGGATGAGATCAGCCTGACGAACGGGGCGCGGATCGCCACGGTGGCGCTGGCCGCCGATGAGGCCGCGCCGGCCGCGCGGTGCGATGCGCTTTATCTCGGAAGCCTGGACGCGGTGGTGCGCCAGCGTTTGATCGCCGCCATGCGCGGCAATGCGGTGGTGACGATCGCGGAGGATGATCGCGACTGTGCGGGCGGGGCGATGTTCTGCCTGTTGTTTGCGCCGCAGACGCTGTCCTTCCAGCTCAACATCGATGCGGTGTCCCGATCCACGGTGCGGATCGATCCGCGTGTGCTGCGCGTGGCGAAGGGGGGCTATTGACCATGGCCGAACAAAGCCTGACCGCAATGCCGACGTTGCGCCATTTGCTGGCGCGAGCGCATCTGCGCCTGATCCTGTTCGCCGTGTTGATGGCGGGCCTGACGCTGACGGTGACAGGTGTCACCGTCATTCGCGGCTATGCCGCGCGCAACCTGACGCTGATCGCGCAGACCGTCGCCTATACGGTCGAGCCGGCGCTGCTGTTCGAGGATGTCGATGCGGCGCGGCGCGGGATCGCCACGGTGGCGGCATCCGAAAGCGTGCGATCGGTCGAGCTGCATGATCGTGATGGACGGCTGATCGCGGCCTGGAACCGGCCCGATCGCGGCATGGCCGGCAACCTGTCCCGGATCGTGGACGCGCTGTTCTGGCCCAGCCCGGTGCGGGTGCCGGTCCATCATGGGCCGGTCGTCGTCGCCGAAGTGCAGGTGTTCGGCGATGCCGGAGGGCTGGGGCGCTATATCCTGTCGGGGGTGGCCACTGCGCTCGCCTGCCTGGGGCTGACCATCGTCGCGACCCAGTTGCTGGCGCGGCGGTTGCAGCGCGACGTGACGGGACCATTGGCCCATATTGCGCAAGTCGCCCATGCAGTTCGCACTGACCGCCAGTTCGATCAGCGCGTGCCGGTCGCCGGCATTCATGAGGTCGATCAGTTCGCGCGCGATTTCAATGCGCTGCTGGATGAACTGGACGAATGGCACACCGGCATTTTGAACGAGAATCGTATCCTGGAGCGCCAGGCGACGCGCGATCCGCTGACCGGCCTTGGCAATCGTGCGATGTTCGAGCGAGAGCTGGCGGCGACCATGGCGCAGGCCGATGCAGGCGACACATCCTTCGCGGTCATCTATGTCGATGTGAACCGGTTCAAGCAGGTCAATGACAGCCATGGCCATGATGCCGGCGATGTCATGCTGATCGTCATCGCCGCGCGGCTGCGGATGGCCTTGAGGCCGGGCGACATGGCCTTCCGTCTGGGCGGCGACGAATTTGCGCTGATCCTGGCGGCCGGGGCGACCCGATCCGAGGCCGATCAGATGTCGGCCCAGATCGGGGCCGGCATGACCCAGCCGATCATGTTGCCGAGCGGCGTCAGCATCCGATCCTCGCTGAGCATCGGCAGCGCTCTCTATCCACAGGACAGTGTCGATCCGCGCGCACTGCTGCGCCATGCCGACGCGGCCATGTATGCGGCCAAGGCGCGGAGCGACGGCCGGAATTGATGATGAGGAACAACATGCGAAAGCTTCTTTCCCTCCTGGCGCTGACTTTGCTGGCAGCCTGTCAGACGGTGCAGCCGAGTGATGGCTTCACCGAAGCACAGAAGACGGTGCTGCGTGCCAATGGCTTTCAGCCGGTCGGCAGCAACTGGGAATTCGGCATGGCCGACCGGCTGTTGTTCTCGACCGACCAGAGCGTGCTGATCCCGGCGCAGCACGACGTGATCAGCCGGATCGCGAGCGCGCTGGTCGCCGTCGAAGTGCGCGGCGCCAAGGTGGAGGGGCATACCGACAATACCGGCACGGCCGCCTATAATGAGCAATTGTCGCAGAAGCGGGCGCAGGCCGTTGCCGACGCACTGGCGGCGGGCGGCATGGCACCGGCGGCTCTGCATCCGGTGGGCATGGGGTTGCGGGTGCCGGTGGCGAGCAATGACAGCGAGGTCGGCCGTCAGGAAAACCGCCGCGTGGTCATCATCGTCGCACCGAACGACGCCATGTCGCTTTAACGGCGGATTGGCTCGAAATCCTTCACCCGCGCCATGACGGCGGCGCGCTGGGCTTCGGTCATGCTGCGCCAGTGGACGATTTCGTCGAGGGTGCGGCCACAGCCGGTGCAGCCCTTGCGCTCGGCATCAAGCGAACAGAGATTGCGGCAGGGGCTCTCGATCGGCGCGGCCATCACATGAAGCTGTAGGGATCGACGTCCACCGCGACGCGGGTGGTCGATTTCCACACCAGATTGCCGAGCCATTCGCGGATCACCGACTGGATGTCGACCTGGCGCGTGGCATGGATCAGCAGCCGGTGGCGATGCCGGCCGCGCAGCACGGAAAGGGGGGCTGGGGCGGGGCCATAGACCCGCATCCCCTCCACCTGCGGCGCCGACTTGCCGATCAGCCGCGCGGTCTGTGCGGCTTCGTCGCTATCCTCGCTGGAAATGATGATCGCGGCGAAACGGCCGAAGGGCGGGGCATTGGCGCGGCGGCGATTTTCGGTCTCGATCAGATAGAAGCGCTCGCTGTCGCCGGCGATCAGCGCCTGGATCACTTCTGCATCGGGCATGCGGGTCTGGATGAAGACATGGCCCGGCTTTTCGCCGCGCCCGGCGCGCCCGGCGACCTGCATGATCTGCTGGAAGGTGCGTTCGGATGCGCGCAGATCGCCGCCCTCCAGCCCCAGGTCCGCGTCGATCACGCCGACCAGGGTCAGGTTGGGGAAATGATAGCCCTTGGTGATGAGCTGGGTGCCGACGATGATGTCGATGTCGCCGGCCTCGACCGACTTCACGAAATCGGCGGCGCGGGCGGGCGAGTGCAGCGTGTCGGACGTGGCGATGGCCACCCGTGCCTGTGGCCACAGCGCCTTCACTTCGTCGGCGATGCGCTCGACGCCGGGGCCGCAGGCGACCAGGCTGTCCTCTTCCTTGCATTCGGGGCAGAAGCGCGGCGCCGGGATGACATGGCCGCAATGATGGCAGGCCAGCCGCTTGGTCAGCCGATGCTCGACCATCCAGCTGGTGCAATTGGGGCATTGGAAGCGATAGCCGCAATGGCGGCACAGCGTCAGCGGGGCATAGCCGCGCCGGTTGAGGAAGAGCAGGCTCTGCTCGCCCTTGGCCAGCACTTCCTCCATCGCCACGACCAGCGGCGGCGCGATCCAGCGGCCACGCTCGGGCGGATCGGTCAGCAGGTTGATGCCCTCGATATCGGGCATCTGTGCGCCGCCGAAACGGGCCGGCAGCTTGATCTCGCGATAGCGGCCAAGGTCGACCTGGTGCCGTGTCTCGATCGCGGGAGTGGCGGAGGCCAGCACGACCGGGAAATGTTCGATAAGGCCCCGCATCACGGCGACGTCGCGGGCATGATAATGGACGCCTTCTTCCTGCTTGAAGCTTGCCTCATGCGCCTCGTCGACGACGATCAGGCCCAGATTGGGGTAGGGCAGGAACAAAGCGGAGCGGGCACCGACGACGACCCGCGCCTCGCCTGCCGCGATCGCGCGCCAGGCGCGGCGGCGTTCGCTCTGGCGCAGGCCGCTATGCCAGTTGACCGGGACCGTGCCGAAGCGTTTCTCGAACCGCTCCAGAAAGGGTTCGGTCAGGGCGATTTCGGGCAGCAGCACCAAGGTCTGCTTGCCGGCGCGGATGGCCGCGGCGATCGCCTCGAAATAGACCTCGGTCTTGCCCGATCCTGTGACGCCGTCGAGCAGGAAGGGAGCGAATTCATGGGCACGCACCGCGTCCGCCATGTCGGTCGCGGCCGCCATCTGCTGGTCGGACAGGGCCGGCGGCGCGTGGGCCGGGTCGGGCTCGGGGAAGGGGGTGTCGACGCTGACCTCGACCGGCTCGAACGCGCTGGCCTTCACCAGACCGCGGATCACCGTGTCGCTGACCCCGCCGATCATCGCCAGTTCGCGCACCAGCCCCTGCCGGTCGCCGATCCGCTCCATCGCCTGGGTTCGCTGTTCGGTCATGCGATCGGGAAGCTGGCCGGTGGCACGATATTCGATGACGGTGCGCGTGCCCTCCAACGCCGACATCGACGCCAGCGCCATGCGCAGCACGGCGGCCGGCGGGGCGAGATAATAGTCGGCGGTCCATTCGATCAGCCGGCGCAGCGTTTCAGGCAGCGGCGGCGCGTCCAGCACTTCCAGCAGGTTGCGCAGCCGGTTGTCGCCGACCGTCTCGACATCCGGAAAGGACTCCTCGTCCCAGACCACACCGACCAGCTGGCGCGGGCCCAGCGGGGCGACCACGATGCTGCCCGGCCTGGCCGTCATGCCATGGGGGATGCGATAGTCGAGCGGGCCGAGGGCGGCATTGAGCAGGAGGACACGGGCGCGGGCCATTGAGCGTCCTTAACCGCTCTTGCCGTTCTGGCAAATCGTCAGAGCCGCCAGGCGATCGCCAGCCAGGGGACATGGACGACCTCATCGGGTCGGTTATCGGGGAAACTATGCTGGCGCATATAGCTCAGCTGGATGCCGAGCCGCGGCGTCAGCACATGGCGCAGGCCGATCAGCTGTCGCGTGGTGACAAGTTCGCTGTCCTGGACCGCGCTTGGCTTGTGCAGTTCGAAGAAAAATTCGGCGGAGGTCAGGAGGAACCATTTCCGCTGCTTTTCCAGCGGGATGTCGAGCTGGATGCGTTCGCGCAGGCGCCAGGCCGGGCGGGCGGCGCTGTCGATATAGCGCTGTTCAAGCCGGGTGCGGCTCTGCAGCACGCCCAGATCCACGATCAACTGCTGGTGGAAGCGCATCTCCTTCTGCATCCGGCTGGTGACGAAGGCGAAGCCGCCGCCCAGTTGCACCCCGTCGGCAATCCGGTGGTCCAGGGTGATCCGTTGCAGCAACTGGTCGTCGGCCGGCCGCAGGCGATAGCTTGTTTCGATGCCGATGCGATCATTGTCGTCAATCTGCGCGACGCCGCCAGCGCTGATCCAGGTCTGGGCCTCCTGATCCGCAGCGCGGGCGGAAAAGGGCAGGACGAGCATGGCGAGGGCAGTCAGGCAAATATATGCGCGCATCGCAAACATCATGGCCGCTCCCCTGTCGCGGAAGAGGTAGAAGGCGGCGGGGGCCAAGGCAATCGCCGTTCGCCCCGATGGCCAATCCATCGGCCAGCCGCTAAAGGGAGCCGATTCGCGAATCCTGCCCCGGAGCATCCCATGAAATTCTTCGTCGACACCGCCGACATTGCCGAAATCCGTGACCTAGCCGCCACCGGCCTGCTGGACGGCGTCACCACCAACCCGTCGCTGATCCACAAGTCGGGCCGCAAGTTCCTGGAAGTGATCGAGGAAATCTGCGGCGTCGTCGACGGCCCGGTGTCGGCCGAGGTCGTCGCGCTCGACCATGAGACGATGATGAAGGAAGCCGCGGTCCTGCGGAAGATTGCCCCCAATGTCTGCATCAAGGTGCCGCTGACCATCGACGGCCTCAAGACCTGCAAGGCGCTGACCGACGATGGCGTGATGGTGAACGTCACCCTCTGCTTCTCGGCCAACCAGGCACTGCTCGCGGCCAAGGCTGGCGCCAGCTTCATCTCGCCCTTCGTCGGCCGTCATGACGATAATGGCTTCGACGGCATGCAGCTGATCGAAGACATCCGCCTGATCTACGACAACTATGCTTTCGACACCGAAATCCTGGTCGCGTCGGTCCGTCACCCGATCCACGTGCTCGACAGCGCCAAGATCGGCGCCGATGTGATGACCGCGCCGCCGGCCGTCATCAAGGCCCTGTTCAACCATGTGCTGACCGACAAGGGCATTGCCGGCTTCATGGCCGACTGGGCCAAGACCGGCCAGTCGATCCTCTAAGCGACATTGCCGGCGGGCGGGGGGGCCGCCCGCCCGGCCATTGTCTCCGCACGAGGAGGTGGCCATGTTCGTTGCGGTCTATTGGTGGCGCGTCCACCCCGGCAAGGAAGAGCAGTTCCGCGCAGCCTGGCGTCGCGGCACCGACCTCATCCGTGAAAAATATGGCAGCTGTGGATCGCGCCTGCACCGCGATGCGGACGGGCGGTTCGTGCGCTATGCCGAATGGCCGGACGAGGCGACCTGGCGCGCGGCGTTCGACGCGAAGATGGTCTATGACGATCCGACAACCCGCGCCGCCTTTGTCGACGCGATCGCCGAAGTGCCGGTGGATGCCGACCCGATCTTTACCATGACGGTCACCGACGACCTGCTGATGCGTGCGACGAGCTGAGCCGGGCGGGAACCTTTTGTTCAGCATATTCGGCTAGATAGCACGCTCCTTTCCCCGATGAACCTGTCCATGCCGATCGACGCCGTCACCATGCTGCTCATGACCCAGGCCATCGCCCTTGTTGCGGCGCTGGTGCTGGCTGCCGAATGGCGTCTGGCAAAGGTGCGCTCGCTCGCCTGGTGGAGCGCGGGATTCGCGACCATCGTGGTGGGCAGCGGGATGTCGGTGCTGCGCACGGTGGACAGCTTCCTTCTCTATGTCTGGCTGGCCAATGGCCTGCTGGTGGTGGCGCATCTGTTGTTCGCCAAGGGCGCGGCGGCCTTTGCCGGGCGACGCCTTCCCGGCATCTGGCTCGGCGTGCTGCTGGTCTGGGTGGCGCTGCTGGGCACCGATCCGGCAAGTGATCGCACCGCCCTGTTCGGCCTCGTCAATTCGGCGCTGGTCGCAATCCTGTCGCTCAAGGCCGCGTCCCTCCTGCTTTCGCTCCGCCGCACCAGCGAAGTGCGCGATGCGGTGCGGCTGGGGCACATCTTCCTTGGCCATGGCATATTCTACCTCGCCAAGTCGGGGCTGATCTTCATGCCGGGCCTGTTCGTCAGCCTGGTCGGCTTCAAGGGGCTGCTGATCAAGGCCTCGCTCTATGAGGGCATATTGGTTGAGGTGTCGTTGGCGCTGCTGATGCTGGCGGCGGTGCGGCACCGGCGCGAACGGCAGATCACGGCGCTGGCGGAGCGGGATTCGCTGACCGGCGCCTATAATCGCCGCGCGTTCGAGGCGAAGGCGGCCGCCGGCATGGCGCTGGCACTGCGGTCCGGCCAGCCGGTGGCCCTGCTGCTGTGCGACGTCGATCATTTAAGGGGGGTAAGGGCGGGCTCCGCCCACCCCCCGGGCGGTGGGCTGGGGGGGGGGCGGGCGGGGATTTTGAGGGATTGCGTACCCGCCGATGCACTGGTGGCGCGGCTGGGCGGCGATGAGTTCGCCGTTCTGCTCTTTGGCCTCCCACCCGAAAATCTGCCGGCGCTCGGTCGCCGCATCTGCCATCGTTTTGCGCAGAGCGGGGCGGGTGCCGCCGGGGCGAGTCTGCAAGTGTCTACCAGCATCGGCGCGGCGACCAGTATCACGGGCACGGAGGAGCTGCCGCATCTGTTCGATCGGGCGGACCGCGCGCTCTATGACGCCAAGCGCAAGGGGCGCGATCGCATGTCGGTTGAATCGGGCGTGGACCTGAGCGTGGCGATTCCGCCGCTGCGCCTCGCCAAAGTGGCACGTCGCGCCTGATTGGCGACCCCGAGTTATCTTTTCGTGTCGGTTGTCAGGAAGTCTGCTCCTGACCCCCTAGAGTTTCCGGTGCTTTTGTCATCAGAGGATCACGGCTGATTTTCAACTTCTGCTCCTCTGGAGGGGGAGTAATGTCAACTTCTGCTCCGATCCCTATTTATCGGCGATTCAGATGAACCTTTCATCGCGTCGAGAAGATTCCTAGCCGAAGCCCAGAGCATGATATCTGCGCTAAATCTGCGACACCTTGCTTATCGCTCGCTCGTGCTTCAAAGTTTTGCGTAACAGTCGGACGTCCCAAGGATTGGTCATGTCCGTCACGGTTTTGGACGTTGGGGGGATTATTGGTGACCGAGATAATTGCGCTTGCGATTCATGACCTGAATCGTAGCGATGCTGGCTATTCTGTCGCACTCTCCAAGAAGTTGCTTGACGTGACCGACACGACGCTTCGCGTCATCTCCACGGTCTATGAACTTTACAACAGCCGGACTTCCAAGTCTCACGGTCGGTTCACAACGGCAGAAGGTTCTCCCACCGAGGGGCAAATCCGTGCCTATGTTGAGGCCAAGGAGAAGGACTTCCTCGGTCTTACCGGCAAGATGATGGATAATCTGGCACGGGAAGCGGGAAAGAAATCTGCTTCAGTCGGCGGGCATGTGTTTTTTGCCCACTTCCGACGGGATGGTTCAGATTTCATGCTCGTCACGGTGGTCACCGACAAGCTGAGCGCGGCCCTGACCAAAAATCATGGAATGGAGGACGTCGAGCACCTCGATCTCGATGGTTTCCGCTTCGCCGGCCGCATTAATCTTACTGCTTGGGCGGACAAGCAGGACCGCTACCTGAGCTTCTTGAAAGGCAAGGGTTCGATATCCGATTATTTTCGTGATTTCCTTGGCTGCGATTCGGCGGTTCTGGAGCGTAAGGACACTCAGAGCCTCGTGGATGCACTGAAGGAATTTACGCTCACTGAAAAGATGGTCGACACCGAGGCGACGGCGTTCCTGTCCGATGCCTTAGATTATCTTGGCAAGGCGAATAAGGCGAAGGAGCCGGTGGATTTCGAAGCTATGGCAAATCGCCTGATGCCGAAGGAACCCGGCAGGCTATCGAAATTTCTGGCCAATACCGATCGTCAGCTGAATGAAGGCTATGTTCCGAACGCCAGCGCATTGAAAGCCCTCGTGAAAGTGACCGCCAAAACGAAGATGTGGTCGGTCGAATTCACGCGTGAAGCAATCGACCAGAGCAAAGTCGTGTTCGACAAGGACAAGAAATCCCTTACGTTGATGGATGTGCCAGACGAGCTGATCAATCAGATGCGCGCCGAAGGGATGATCAGTGATTGATGTTACGTTTGCCGATCTTGTCGAGATATACCGCGCTACGCGGTTCGATGATGAGAACGGCGACGTTCTGACGATCAAGAGCGACCATATGGTGGCAGTTTTAACCGCCATCATGGAGATCGATACGCATTACAACGATGCCCAGATTTCGGTCGAGGACGGCTATGATCTGGCCGTCGGGGCAGAAGTGCCGGTAACGATTGGTCGGCCCAATGTGGCGAAGATGGGCCTGTTGGTTTCCACTTTGGATGATCTGTTCAAGGCGCCTGGCGCCGTGCTCGCGGAGCCTCAGCGGTATTACATCAAGAAAGAACATTACGCGTCGGGTGATAACCCTGTCCCGCCAAAACTGCTTGCGTATCGTGCAGTCTTGGACGTGCTCAAGATACTTCGCGATAGCGCGTCGCTGGTTGATGAAACGATGCGTCAGCTCATTTTCATCGGCAAAGAGAAGGTCGTCGTGCCGATCCAGTTTGGTTCAATGGACCTTCGCGGCGACGTGGTGGGTCAGGCTGTGCGGCTGACGAAGCTGTTCGAAGACGAATTGCACTTGGATGAGAAGCGGACGATTCTTCAGACCACCCTCATCGAAATGGTGCGTTCGCTACGCGACAAGGATCGGTTCGGTTTCCTAATTCGGAATCTAGATCGCCTCGCGAATGAGGTCGAGAAGGGATATCGACTCTTCACCTCGAGCTTCTCGTACTCGAAGATCCGCAATGAGGTTGAAACGGCGCGACTGGATTTCGTGGGCAAGATCCACAAGACCATCGTCGATATCCAAGGCCAGCTCCTTGGCATTCCTGTTGCAACGATCGTCGTGGTTTCCCAACTCAAGAAGGTGCCGGCGTCGTGCGGCCTCGAGTTCTGGACGAACCTTGGCGTGCTTATAGGAGCAATCGTCTTCGCGGTGATGTTGGGGATTGCCGGGCTGAACCAGTGGAAGACGCTCAATGTTATCGCGAAAGAGGTGAAGCGGCAAAGCACCCGCTGATCTGCCCCCACCGAGTGGACCGATTGGTTTGTTAGTGCATTAAGCTCATCGCCGCCATATCCGGACGGAGGTGGAGCGAAGCGGAACCGGAGGCCGGATATGGCGGTGTCGCCGTTTCTGGTGCCGGTGGCCGATAGCCAAGACTGCTGTGCGGGCGGACGGTGTTGTAATGCCGGGGACTGTCAGGATTTCCGTGTGCGGCCGGGCGGTTGATCATCAGGCCGCCATGGCTCTGATGAAACGTTCGCCGAAGATCACGGCAAATTGCGCCTTCGCCATGGTCCACTCACGTGGTGGCATCT
>NZ_NOIW01000229.1:0-2582 GCF_002708645.1 Sphingobium sp. IP1 | reverse complement strand
GATTTTCGCGTGGAAACGCGGAGACGCGGAGAAGGAAAGGGTGGGTTGCGGACAGGTCCTTATCCCGTCATGCCAGCGAAGGCTGGCATCTCTCTGTTCTTCTCAGAACCCAGAAGGAAGTGAGATCCCAGCCTTCGCTGGGATGACGAAGTGGGTGGGAAGTGGAATGGCGGCTTTTGAGGGCTCATGAGTAATAAGCCGCCATATTGAGACGGACGATCTATAACAATTCGTGCAGCGGGGGCACTGGCATATGGTCCGCGCTCGAAGCAAGTAGGGTACTTGATTGGCCCTTCACATATCGCAGTTCAAGATGGCCATGATCAATGCCATCCTCAATTTTCCGTGCCCCGTCCAAAACGCAAAGCAACCCAAATGCGGTGGCGTGAACGGCATGACTTGCAACATATTCTAGGTGGGCACGCTCCCCAGCCGAAAGCGCACTTATCCAGGCTGCACGCTTTTTCTGGTCATCGGATTGGTTTCGGCCTGATGGTTTTTCAGCCTGTGCAATGGCATCCCTTGCGGCATCATCTGTCACAACGTGACGCAATAATTCTACAAGGGTGGCGGCTTCCATAAACATCTCGCAACTCAGATCCTGAGCATCAAATGATGGCAGGTTTGAGGGACGCGCGAAAGTATAAGCTCCGTCTTGTATTGGTCGTTCTAGGCCCTCCTCCCCTGTAAGGGGAGGTGGCTGGCCATAGGCCAGACGGAGGGGTGTCTCCCTCTCGATAGGGCGACACCCCTCCACCACTTCGTGGTCCCTTCGGCAGAGGCACGTGCCTCTGCCGAACCTTGCAGGGGAGGATTTTACCGCCGCAATTGGTGGTTAGCCGTCAAAGCTCGCAATGACGGGAGATGGTCGCTTTCAGGCCATCCTTGCCGTGCCGGGGAGGAATAGGCCAAGGATGGGTGGCACAATATTTGGTTTCAATATGAGACCTTTATTTCCATGCGCGCGGGCGCTACATCGGAGCGTCATGGGCCGGGCTTAGGCTGGCGCCGTTGCAAGATAAGGATTTTTCATGCTGATCGACCGTCTGAACTGGCGTTATGCCACCAAGAAGATGAACCCGGACAAGCTGGTGGCCGAGGACAAGGTGGAGCGCATCCTGGAGGCGGTGCGGCTGGCGCCGACGTCGAGCGGGTTGCAGCAGTTCGAGGTGATCGTCGTCACCAACAAGGAATTGCGGGCGAAGATCCGGGCGATCGCCTGGGACCAGGCGCAGGTGACCGACGCGTCGCATCTGGTCGTCTTTGCCGCCTGGGACAATTATACCGCCGACCGGATCAACGGCATGTTCGACCTGGTCAATGACGAGCGCGGTTTCCGCAACGAGGGCTGGGAAGCCTATCGCCAGATGCTGCTCAACACCTATCCGCAGCGCGACGCGCAGACCAATTTCGAACATGCCGCGCGCCAGGCCTATGTCGGCCTTGGCATCGCACTGACCGCCGCCGCCTTTGAAGAGGTGGACGCGACGCCGATGGAGGGCTTCGACCCGGCCGCGCTGGACGAGATACTGGATCTGCGGGCGCGCGGGCTGCGTTCGGTGGTGATGATGCCGCTGGGCTATCGCGCGGACGAGGGCGACTGGCTGGTCAATCTGAAGAAGGTGCGCCGCCCGGCCGCCGACTTCATCTCGCGCATCGATTGATGGCGCCCGGATAGGGATTAACCGCAATAGGCGGCGGTCCGTGACGGCCCTTATATGGGGCTGTGGACAAGGAGGATGGGCGCCGGAACAAGGCGCTCTCCTGCTTCGTTTCGCACCGATCAGGAGTGACGGACATGAAGATGGTCAGGATGATCGCGGCGGTGGCCGCTGTTACGATGGTGGCAACCCCGGTGCTGGCGGCGAGCCTGAACAGCAAGGACCGGGCGCGGGTGGCGCGGGCCAATCCGCGCGATCGCGACGATGTGCGCTATTGCCTGCTCCAGGGCAAGAAGGGCCGCGACAAGGGCACTGCGATCGGCGCGGGCGTGGGCGCGGGCGCGAGCATCATCGCCGGCGGCGGCGTGGGCGAGACGGTGCTGGCCGGCGCCGGCGGCGCGGCGGCGGGCCGGATCATCGGCAAGGGATCGGGCACCAATTCCCGCTGCGATGAGGTGCTGCGGCGGAACAGATGATCCGGGCGTGAGGCCGGACGAAAGGGGCGCGGATTTCCGCGCCCCTTTTCGTGGGCGACGTCAGAGGCTGGCGGCGAGCGCGCGCAGGGCGGCGTGGGGCGAGGCGGTAAGATGGTCGCGCATCATGGTGCGGAAGGCGGGGGTGGCGCTGGTCGCGGCGGTCTGCATCCAGTGGGCGGCGGCGGCGATGTCGCCGGCGTCGGCCAGCAGCCGGGGGAGGTGACCGGATCGACCGGCGTGCCCCAGCCCTTTTCATGGCAGCGGCCGACCATGTTGATCGCCATCACGTGGCCCGACGCGGCGGCGAGGCCGAACTGGCGGAAGGCTTCGGCCGGGTCGGCGGCGACGCCCTGACCGTCAAGCAGCAACTGGCCATAATAGGCCTGGGCGTCGGGCAGGCCGGCGTCGGCACCGGCGCGGATCAGCGCGGCGGCGGCTTCTGGCG